>JACRTZ010000204.1:0-783 GCA_014304965.1 Vulcanimicrobiota bacterium
GTGCTCGCGTCCCCCGCCGGCGCGCCGCCCTTCGCCGCGCCGAACGAAGACCTCGTGCGCGCATCCTCGCTCTCGGTCGTCGGCATCGACAACGTCGGATCCGCCTCGCGCGTAAAGGCAAGCATGCCGCTCGATCGCCGCCCGGACGGCATCACCGTCGTCGGCGGCGCGCATCCGGTCGCGATCGCGCCGATGAAACGCAAGCCGTATGCGTTCGTCGCGCTCGCCGGCGTGGACCGCGTTGCGACGATCGCGCTCGGCGGCATCGCTCCAAAGGTCGTCGGCGGCACCGAGTTGCGGCTGTTCGACAAGGGTCCGTATGGCACGCAGCCGGCGGCCGTCGCGCTCGCGGAAACGAAGCAGCGCTTGTACGTTGCGCTGGCCGGCATTGACGCAATCGCCGTCCTCGACATTTCGGATCCCATCCACCCCCACCGCCTGGGTCTGATTCCGACGGGCTGGTATCCGACCGCGTTACTGTTGTCGCCCGACGGCAAGCAGCTCTTCGTCGCGAATACGAAGGGTTTCAACCACGACCGCGATTTTCACGGCGGCACGCCGACGGTCACCGGCAAGAACGGCCGCGTCTATCAAGTCGGCGCCGACAGCAACGCGGTGTGGTCCACGCTCGAGCGGATCGATCTTGCAACCCTCGACTTGCGCAAGTCCACGGCTGCGGTGCTGTCGTACCTGCGCACCGTCCGGCCGCAAACGCCGGACGCGATCGTGCCGCAAGCGATCGGCGGAGCGGGCTCGCCGATCAAACACGTCGTGCTAATCCTC
>JACRTZ010000204.1:793-7801 GCA_014304965.1 Vulcanimicrobiota bacterium
AAACAAAACCTTCGACTCGATGCTCGGCGATTTGACGGATGCCGCCGGCCAGCCGTACGGCCCCGGGGACGCGACGCTCGTCTCGTTCGACAAAACGATCACGCCGAATCTGCACGCATTGGCGTCCACCTTCGCCCTCGCCGGCAACCTCTACGCCGACGGCGATGAGTCCGATGCCGGCCATCAATTCGCGTCGGCCGGCATCACGTCGCTGTATAGCGAACGGACGCTGTTCGTCAAAGGCGGGCGTTCGCCGCTCGTCAACAAGAACGAAGATCCCGAAGATTATCCGCGCGCGGGCTACATCTTCAACAGTTTGGCGCAACGCAATCGCACGTTCCGCGATTACGGCGATTACATTCGCGTCTCGGGGTATGACGAAGGTTCGTCGGCCGATCCGAAGACCGACGATCCGAACTTCGTCTCGATGGCGGATCAGGACGCTCCGACGGCGGGGCTCGGCGGCATCTTCAACCTCAACGTGCCGGCGCTGGCCGCGCTCGGCAATCACGTGGATCTCAACTACCCGGGCTGGAACCTGCGCATTCGCGACGTCCGGCGCGCGAAGGAATTCATTCGCGACTTCGATCCGCTGGTGAAAGCCGATCAGATTCCGGACTTCACGCACATCTGGCTGCCGGGCGATCACGGCGGCGCGGGCCCGAACGTTCCGCCGGTTCCCGAAGAAGTCGCCGACGGCGATCGCGCGCTCGGCACGATTATCGAATATCTCACGCACATTCCGCAGTGGAGTTCGACCGCGATCTTCATCATGCCGGACGACGCGCAATCGAGCCGCGATCACGTGAACGAACATCGCTCGTACGCGATCGTCGTGTCGCCGTATGCGAAGCGGCACTATCTGGGGATGCGCCATCTTTCGAGCGCAAGCGTGTTGAAGACCGAAGAAGAGATTTTGGGTCTGCCCGCACTATCGCTCGGCGATCTGCTTGCTACCGACATGGCGGATTTCTTCTCGCCCACGGCCGACGCGACGCCGTTTTCGCGTCTCAACGTCGCCACCCAAACTGCGAGCGTCGAAGGGAACCGGATCGCCGCGCTGCTCGCCCGGACAGATCAGGCGAAAGCCGACGCGGACGCGTATCGGTCGGCCGCGCTGATCGAGCTGTCGCGCAAGGCGGACGCGCTCGCGAAAAAGCGCGGTTCTTATCCGGCGGCGCTCTACGATCGCGCGCAGGCGGACCTGTACCGGCGGGCGGTCGCAACGCTTCGGTAATTCGCGGAGCGAGGCCCCGGCAGCCGCAAGCCGAAGCGAAATGCAGTGACCTCATCAGCAACATCTCGGAAAGCGAGCGCCGAGGGCGGCGTGGGAGCCCTGCAGGCGGTCGCCGTCTCGGTGCCCACGAACGCCGTCGAGCGGGCGATCCCGATTCAAGGGGAGCCGTCGGCGATCGCCGAGCGCGCGGTCGAGCAGCACGGCATTTTCAAAAAACGTCTCGCCGCGCACGGCGTCAAGGTTGCCAACGTTGAGGCCGCGCTCGGGACGTTCTCGTCCGCCTGTGCCGACTTGGCGGTCATCTTCCCCGACGGTGCGTTCGTCATGCGCCCGAGCGACCTCGCGCGCCGCTCGGAAATTGCGGCGCTCGAGCGCGCGCTCGCGACGGCCGGCATTCCGGTCGTGCAGCGCATCGAAGCGCCGGGACTGCTCGACGGCGGCGACGTCATGCTGGCCGGCGACTCGTTCTTCGTAGGCGTGCCGGCCAAACGCGCCTCGGACGTGGGCATTATTGCGGTCGCGCACGGCAACGCCCACGGCCGCGAACAGATCGCCGCGTACGCGCGCTCGATCGGGCTCAACGTCGTGGAGATTCCGTTTTCGGCGATGGCGCGACGCTTGACGTCCATCGCGGCGGCCGTCGACGACGGCGTCGTCGTGTGCGCGCCGGGGCTGCTCGACGCAAGCGCGTTCGCGCCGTGGCGTCGCATCGAAGTGCCGCTCGGTGAAGATTACGGCGCAGGCGTGCTCGCGCTCGGCGGACGGCACGTGATCGCGAACGTGCGCTTTCGCGAAGTGCTGCCGCTGTTGCGCGTCAACAAGATCCGCGTGGACGCGATCGATCTGGGGGAGTTTGGTAAAATTGGACTGACCCCGTCTTCGCTAGCCCTCGTTCTCAAGCGCGCCTAAGCGCGCCGCAGGCAGGCTCGAACGTCGCATGCGCGTCGCAGTGTTTTCCGACATTCACGGCAACATCCGGGGACTCGATGCGTGCCTAGCCGATTTGCGCGAGCAGGGTGGCGCGGACGAGATCGTCGGAGGCGGCGATTACTGCATGGACGGCCCGCGGCCGCGCGAAGTTCTGGAACGGTTCGAGCAACTCGGCGCGCGCTGCGTGCGCGGTAACACCGACCGCTACCTCGGCGACGTCGCTGCGGCGATCGACGACGAAGAAGAGGCCGAAGGCGTTGCTTGGCAGCGCTCGGCGCTCGGGGAAGCCTGGACGCGCCGGCTGTTCGAATTCCCGTTCTCGCTGACGTGCGGCGGCGACGGGCCCGACGCGCTGATGGTCGTGCACGCGAACCCCGCCGGCGACGAGGTGCATATCTGGCCGGATGCGTCGGACGAAGATTTGGAGCGAGCGAGCGCCGGCGTGATTCCGCGAACGATCGCGTTCGGCCATCTGCACCTGCCGTACGCGCGAATGTGGCGCGACCGGCTGTTCGTCAACGTCGCCTCTGCGGGTCTGCCCAAAGACGGCGACCCGCGTGCCGCCTACGCCATCCTTACGCAGCGCTCGGGCGGCTGGGAAGTCAAGCACCGCCGCGTCGGCTTCGACGTTGAGAAAGTGGTTCGAGACATCGAGAAGAGCGGCATGCCTCGCAAGAAGAAGCGCGTCGAAGTCTTGCGCCGCCACCGCTATAAGGAGCTCGGTGAACGGATCCCGTAAGGATGCGCCCGCGTTGCGCGTGCGTCATCTCTCTAAGCGTTACGGCGAGTTTCTCGCCGTGGACAACGTCTCGTTTGAAGTCGCCGCGGGCGACTTCTTCGGGTTTCTCGGGCCGAACGGTGCCGGCAAGACGACGACCATCAACTCGGTCGTCGGCCTCGCGACGATTTCCGCGGGGACGATCGAGGTCTTCGGGCACGACAACGTGCGCGATTGGCGAACCGCGCGGCGCCTGATCGGGCTCGCTCCGCAAGAATACAATTTCGACCGGTATCTTTCGATTCGCGATATCCTGATCTATCAGGCGGGATATTACGGCTTGCGGCCTCGCGACGTTCGTGCGCGCGCCGACGAGCTGCTCGAACGCTTCGGCCTCGCGAGCAAAGCGAAGGAGACGTTCGTCAAACTTTCGGGCGGCATGAAGCGCCGCCTCACGCTCGCGCGAGCGCTGATCCATCAGCCGAGGTTGTTGATCTTGGACGAACCGACGGCCGGCGTGGACGTCGAGTTGCGGATCGAGCTGTGGGCGCTTTTGCGCGAACTCAACGAAGGCGGTTCAACGATCATCCTCACGACGCACTATCTTGAAGAGGCCGAGTCGCTCTGCCGGAATATCGCGATCATCGAGGGCGGCCACATCGTTGCGCTCGAAGCGACGGAGACGCTCGTCAAGCGTACCGGCCGCGCGCTGCTGACAGTGACCCTCGACCGGCCTTTCGCACCGACGCCCTCGCTTACGGCGCGCGGCGCGCGCGCGGACGGCAACCCCGCGATCGTGCTGTTCGAAAATCTATCGCCCGAGGCGATCGCGCCCGCGCTCGCAGAGCTCGCGTCATTAGGGTACGGGATCGAGAACGTCGAGTTTCGCCGCTCGAACTTGCAAGACGTCTTTCTCGAGTTGGTGCGGCGATGAAACGCGCGCTCGAGCCGACGGCCGTCTGGGGCTTCGGCAACGCCGTCGGCCTCGGGACGCTGGTCAAACGCGAACTGGGCCGTACGCTCAAGGTCATCAATCAAGTCGTCTGGCCGCCGATTATCACGACCGTGCTCTATGTGCTCGTGTTCGGCGTGAGCCTCGGCAGCCGCATCCCGCGCATGCAAGGCGTTTCGTACGCCGAGTACCTCGTGCCGGGCCTCATCATGCTCCAGGTCATCGACGCGACCTACAGTGAGGTGTCGAGCTCGGTTTTTCAAGGGCGCTTTATGAACTCGATTCAGGAAATGCTCATCGCGCCGCTGTCGGCGGTCGAGATGGTCACGGGGTACCTGGTCGCGGCGATCGTGCGGGCCCTCGGCATTGCGACCCTCGTGCTGACGGTCGCGGCATTCTTCGCGCACGCTCATCCGCGCGATTGGGTGCTATACGTCGCCGTCACCGCGCTCGTGGCTACGCTGTTCTGCTCGCTAGGAATTATCTTCGGTCTGCTCGCCGAGAAGTTCGATCACATCGCCGTATTGACCACGTTCGTGATCACGCCGCTCGTCTTCGTCGGGGGCGTTTTCACCTCGACGAAAATGATGCCGCCGCTCGTGCGCGAGATCTCGCTCGGCAACCCGATGTTCTACATGATCGACGCGTTCCGGTACGCGTTTACGGGCACCGGCGACGTCCCGCTCGCGGTGTCGCTCGGCGTCCTGATCGTACTGACCGCCGCCGCGCTTGCTCTGGCGTTGCGGATGACCGCCATCGGCGTCAAGCTGCGACTCTAGCAGCCCGATTTCGGCCCCTCGGCTGGAACCTTCGCGCGGCGGCGCGAAGATGCCGGGATGAACTATCCGCTCGCGCTTGCTTCGGCGGCGCTTCTGGCCGTTTCGCTCTCCGCTCCGGCCTCCGTCCTCGCTCAGGCTGCGCCCGCGCCACTGACCGGCCCCCAGGTCGGGAAGCCCGCGCCCGACTTCGTCCTCAAGACGCTGGACGGCAAAACCGTGCGCTTATCCGATTACCGCGGCAAGACGCTGGTCGTCAACGTGTGGGCGACCTGGTGCCCGCCCTGCCGCCAAGAGATGCCGGATCTGCTGAGCAGTTACGCGAGTCTGCGTTCGCAGAAGGTCGCGTTCCTCGGAGTGGATACGACCGAAGAAGCGCCGATCATTCGCGCCTACGTCGTCGCAAAGAACGTGCCGTACGCCCAAGCGGTGGATACGACCAAGACGTTCCAGAAAGCGTACGACGTTCAGTACTTCCCGACAACGTACGTGGTGGACGAAAACGGCATTCTGCGGGCGCGCTACATCGACGTGATCGCGCCGCGCCAACTTTCCCAATTGGTCGCTGCGGCAAAAGCCGGCCGCAACGGTGAGATCGTCTCGCCGTTGCAAGCAAAGGTCGACGCGGTGCTGACGGATTCTACGATCGCGTTCGATGGCGACGCGGCGGCGGCGCTCGCCGGCGCGAAGAAGGCCGATGCTGCGATCGCGAAAGCCGAAGGCATGCTCGACGGCAGCGACGCCGCTGCCGGCAACCCCACCGACCTCTTACGCACCCGTGCGGAAGAAGCTGCGTTGCGCGACCGCGCGATTGTGGCGCTCGCGCGCTCGGCTTCCAGCGACGATGACAAAGTACTGTTGGCCCGGATGCGCGGCGATGCGGCCAAAGATCGCGAGCGCTGGAACGACGCGCTGACGGCCTATGGCGAAGCGCTCGCGCTCGCACCCAAGAACGACGACGCGCTCTCGGGCGTCGCGTTCGTGGCCGGACGCCTCAACCGTTACGACATCGCGATCGACGCCGACAAGAAACTGGCGGCGCTCAAGCCCGACAGCGTGGACGCGCTCGTCGAGCTGGCCCTCGCCTACGCAAAAGCCAAGCGGTTCCAAGAAGCGTACGCGACCTTCGACGAAGCGACGGCATCGGGCAAGCGCGCGGTGGACGCGGAACTCGGGTCGGCAAGTAAAGTCCGCAAACTGGCGTGGGCCTATCTGTACGAAGGCCGCACGTATGCCAAAGGCGGGGATCGCGTGCGCGCGCGCAAGGCATTCGACCAGCTCCTCGCGTGGTCGCAGAAGCTGCCGAAGAACGACGTGCGTCACGACATGTATCTCGAAGAAGGTCAGGAAGCGATCGTCGCACTCGAACTGTCGAAACGCGTCACGACCACGTCGATCTCCCTCGCGCCTTGGACCGGCGCGGATCTGCCCGGCAGCATCCCCAATACGATCAAGTACCGGCTGGTCGTCGCCGACCAAGCCGGCAAAACGGTCGCGCTCACGACCTCCGGAGTCGCGAAAGGCTGGATCGCGTCGTTTTGCAGCGATCGCGTGTGCTCGCCGTTCAAGACGAGTTTGATCATACCGGCGAGCGGCGTGAAGATCGTCGAGTTCCAACTCGTTCCGCCCGATGGCAACACGAAGCCCTCCGGACCGGTGCGTGTAACCGGCAACGACGGCACCCACGTATCGAGCGCCACGACGTAATCGTGAGGGCGCTGTCGCTTGACGCGCGCTCAATTGCGCGCGCGAGGCTGACGTGAGCCCGCGTTACAAGCCGGGCGCGCCGTCCGGAAACGCGTAATCGCGATAGGTCGCGTCGATGGTGTACGCCCGCTTCGCATTGCGCGGACCCGTCACTACGGTTGCGTACGTGAAATGGTCGAGCAGCCACGCGCCGCTCACGCGCCGATACGTGAGGTCGAGCGTGTCGAGCGAACCCGACAACACGACGCGCGTCGGTAGATACGTGACCGGATCGAACCAGACGTCGCGGTAGATCATGTGACCGATGCCGTTTGCGAAGGCGCGCACGCTCGCGGTTGCGGGTTCGAGATGCACGTGGTTTTGCTCGGGCGACGTGATCGTATAGCCCGCGACGCTCGAAACGACGACGTCTGCGGCGGGCGCGCCTTGAACGATGCGATATTCTTTGGGCCGAACGTACACCACCGCCATGCGCAGGCCGTCCTCGCCAATGCGAAAGTCGAACGCCCATTGCGCGAGCGCATCCACCTCGGGCGGCAGAGGATAGGCGAGGTCGGTTTCGGGCTTCGCAGCGCCGGGTCGCGTGATGAGCGCGCGATCGTCTCGCGTACGAACGACGACGGTCTGCGTCAGCTGGACTTGACCCGGTTTGATGGACAAGTGGTTTAGGCCGCTTTGCGAAGCTCAC
>JACRTZ010000240.1 GCA_014304965.1 Vulcanimicrobiota bacterium
GAAGATCCGCGCGACGCGCTGGAGGACGCCGAACGCGTTCACATCGTTCTCTCCGACGACCACGCCGTAGATGCGTTGCTGGAGCGCATCGCCCCCGCGATTCCGCGCAGCGCCATCGTGGTCGATCATACGACCGTCGCGCCTCAGCCTACGGCGACGCGCTGCGAACGTCTCGAGGCGCAGGGCGTCGAATTCTTGCATGCGCCGGTCTTCATGGGTCCCCAGTCCTGCCGCGAAGGTTCGGGCATGATGATGGCCGCGGGTCCGCGCGGACGCTTCGAGCGCATGGAAGCCGCGCTCGCTGCGATGACGGGCAACCTGTGGTACGTCGGCGAGCGCAACGACAAGGCCGCCGCGCTCAAGTTGCTCGGCAACAATATGATCTTTTTCATGAGTGCAGGTTTGGCGGACGGCTACAATATGATGCGCGCCGTGAACCTCGATCCGATGGAAGCCTTCGAACTGTTCGAGCACTTCAAGGTTGGAAACTCCGTCCAATTTCGCGGGAAGGCGATGGCGGAAGGGAAGTTCACGCCCGTTTCATTCGAACTGACGATGGCACGGAAGGACGCGCGCCTAATGCAAGAGACCGCCGAAAACGGCGGCCTGCGCTTGGCGGCGCTTCCCGCCATCGGAGCGCGCATGGACGAGTTGATTGCCCAGGGGCGCGGCAGCGAGGATTTCACGATCATCGGCGCCGATCCGCGAGTCAAAGCAGCGCGGTAAGGTCGCTAGTCGGCGAAGTCTTCGACGAAGATTTCGCCGCGCTCGGTCGCGACCGCGACGATGCCCACCCGGCTGAAATGCGGCTCGAGCATGTTCTCGCGGTGATCGTTCGAGCGCCACAGCAGCTTATGCGCGGAAGGCTGGTCCACGTCTAGGGCGAGATTTTCGCCCGCCCAGCCGTACTTGAAGCCGAATTTGTCCATGCGATCGAAGGGGGTGGCGCCCTCCGGCGTATTGTGGCCGAAGTACCGGCGCGTCACCATGTCCACCGCGTGCGAGCGTGCGATGGCGCACAGGTCGCTGTCCATCCGCACGGGCGCGAGGCCCGTCCGCGCGCGGGCGGCGTTGAGGTCGCGCAGCATCGCGGCGGCATCGGCCTGGCGCTCGGCGACGTGCGACGCCGAGAGATTCAGCTTGACCGAGGTCTCGGTTTCGCCGGCAGGCATCGAAACGATCGGCGTTCTCTCCGGCCCCGATAGCAGAAGACCTGACGCGAATAGCAGCGTGTCGAGCATACTGAACGTATCGGCTCGGAACGCCCTCCGGGAACAGCAAAACGGCGCTTATGCAAGTCACCTCACATCAACGCCGTCGTTGCGGAAAGTGTGATGTGGCGGGGTTTACAAATTCCCGCGTTTCCCCTGTTCCTCTTCGATGGCCACGAAGAGCGCTTTAAAGTTGCCCTTGCCGAACGACAAGCTTCCTCGACGCTGGATGATTTCGAAGAAGAGCGTCGGCCGGTCTTGGAGCGGCTTGGTGAAAATCTGCAGCATGTAGCCGAGGTCGTCGCGATCCACGAGAATCGAAAGCTCGCGCAGCACCTCGACGGCCTCGTCGATCTTTCCGACCCGCGCCTCCAAGACGTCGTAGTAGCTCGCGGGAGTTTCTAGAAACTCGACCCCATTCGCGCGCAGCGCGCGCACTGCGGCCACGATGTCGTCGGTCGCGATTGCGACGTGCTGCACGCCGGCGCCTCGGTAAAAGTCGAGGTACTCCTCGATCTGCGAGCGCTTGAGCCCTTCGGCGGGCTCGTTGATCGGAAACTTCACGCGGTGCCGGTCGTCGGACATGACCTTTGAGCGGAGCGCGGTAAAGTCGGTCGAGATGTCTTTGTCGTCGAACGAGACCAGCTGCGAAAATCCGAAGGAGCGCGCGTAGTAATCGGTCCAGCGGTCCATCTCGTTCCAACCCACGTTGCCGACGCAATGATCCACCGCACGCAGGCCGGGTTGTGCGGCTGCACGGCGGCGACTCTCCGCGAGCCTGAACCCGGGCAAGAAGGTGCCGCGATACTCTTGGCGCTGAACGAACGTGTGCACCGTATCGCCGTACGTCGCGATCGTGGCCGTGACGACACTGCCGTGTTCGTCGCGTGCTTCGGCCGGTTCCGCAATCGCTTGCGCGCCGTGCGCGACGGCCTCGGCAAACGCTGCGCGAGCGTCCGGAACGCGCAGTGCGATGTCGCGAATGCCGTCGCCGTGAAGCGCCACGAACTTCGCGACCGGATCGTCGGGCGCAAGGGCGCTCGTCAGCACGAAGCGCAGATCGTTTTGCACGAGGTAGTACGACGCGCGTCCGGGGACGCCGGTTTCCGGTCCGGCGTAGCCGATAACGTCGAAGCCGAAAGCAGCGGCGTAATAATAGGCCGCCTGCTTCGCGTTGCCGACGTAGAAGTGCAGGTGGTCCCAATCCAAGAGTGCGAGCGCGCTCGCGCGGCCGGCGATTTCGGTAGCCACAGTACTCCGAGAGTTGGCGTTCACGGGTTCTGAACCTTGGGTGGACCGTTACGCATCGGGCGTTCCCGCCAAGCCCCCGCGCGATCGACGATGCGGGCGATGCGTAAGAGCGTCGAACTCACGAGCGAACCCGCGGGCAAGCACCAAGATCGCGGGCGTGAGCGACGCCGAAAGGATGGCAAGGTACCCTGCCCCGCCTTGACGCAATGCCGTCAGCATCGCGCGCTCACCGGCCGGCCCGCGCCGGCTCTTCGACCCACGAGCGGTAGTACGACGCGTCTTCGAGCGCCGCGGAATCCTCGGCAATGCCGAGCGGCGCGAACGTATCGACCATGATCGCGAGTTCGTCCGTTCCCGTCTTGCCGAGGCTCGCCTCGACCGCACCGGGTTGCGGCCCGTGCGGAGCGCCGGCGGCATGCAGGGTGATCGAACCTTCCTCGACGCCGCGCCGGCTCATGAAGTTTCCGCTGACGTAGTAGAGCACTTCGTCGCAATCCACGCTCGAATGATTGTACGGCACGGGAATCGCCAGGGGGTGATAGTCGAACAGCCGCGGGACGAACACGCAGAACGCCGCGCCCGGGGCTTCGAAGGTTGCGTGCGAGGGTGGCGGCTGGTGGAGTTTTCCCGTCACCGGAGCGTATTCGTCCACGTTGAACGCATAGGGGAAGCAATAACCGTCCCAGCCGACGACGTCGAAGGGGTGGTTTTGCACGGTGTACGTTGCGAGCCTCGTGCCGTTGGCGACCCGCACTTCGAATTCGCCTTGCGCTTCGACGGGCGCCGCGAGCGCGGGCGCGCGAAAGTCGCGCTCGTAATAGGGCGCGTGTTCGGCAAGTTGGCCGAATTCGTTGCGAAACTTCTTGGGCGTGGTAATGTGGCCGCGGGACTCGTGCACGACCAGGCGAGTGGGCGCGTTCGGCGAGAGCGTGTAGGTCGTGCCGCAGGGAACCATCAGGTAATCGTGCGCCGTGTAATCGATCGTTCCGAACGGCGTCGCAAGCCGGCCGTCACCCTCGTGAACGAAGAGCAACTCGTCGCCGCCGGCATTCCGGTAGAAGTAGTTCATCGGCGCATCGACCTGCGCGATGGCGATCGTGATATCGTCGTTGCCGAGAACCGGGACCCGCGCCTCAACGGCGTCGCCGTGCACGGCTGAACGTTTCGTCAGGAAGTGCCGATTGCGCACCGGTTCGTTCGGGACGAAGCGCGGCCGCTTGCGCCGCCATTCGCCGACAGCGAGCGTCGCGGTCGGCGGCCGCAAATGATAGAGCAGCGAGTACGCGCTCTCGAACCCCTTGGTCGAGAACAGTTCTTCAGCGTACAGGCCGCCATCGGGCCGCCTGAACTGGATGTGCCGCTTTGCCGGAAGCGAGCCCGCGCGTTGGTAGAAGGGCATGCTGCGCCATTCGCGCCGGCCGGCCGCGAACCCGCGCCGCTCACTCGACGGGCAAGCATGCAGGCTCTGCCGCTGCGTTAGCCCTCTAGCGTGCGTCCACCAATTGCGAGACGTGGGGCAGACCGAGGTTGTCGCGCATCATGTTGATCAGGATGCAGCCCTGTTCGATCGCGTCGTCGAGCGCGACGTGGGTGTGCGGCAAGCCGTCGTCGATCCACTCTGCCGGATACTGGCGCTTACCGACCTGACGGTATTGCTTTTTCATCACGGCAGCGGCGTAGCTGCGCAAATCGAGGCTCGCAAACCCGACCGGGCTCGAGCCGAGTTCGCGTTGAAAGTAATAGTAGAGAAAGGTAAAGTCGAATCCGCTCGGCGCGCCGCAGACGATAGGCTTTCCGAAGCGCTTGAGCTGTTCCAGCCATTCTCGGCACTCGACCATGGCCGTGCGCGGCGACACGGGATTTTCGCGCGACTTGCGATACGCCTCCGCGTTTTCGGTGAGCGCCCACCACTGCGTCGTCCGCTCGTCGGTCCCCGCGCCATCGAGCAATTCGAGATTTCGCGTGAAGGTCCCGACCAAACGTTTTTCAATGGTGAAGGCCGCCAGTCCGAAACTCAGCATGGAGAAGAGGCCCGGGCACGGACCGTTCGCTTCGATGTCGGCGGAAACGTAGATTTCCTGGGTCGGTTGTAATTGCTGTTCCTGTGCGATGGTGCTCTGTTGCGCGCCGCCGGAGGAAGCTCCCTGCGAGGAAACGAGCGCTTTCCTTCGCATTGACATCTCGTGCGCGCTTTCGATTCGACCACCGACCCGGCACTGCGATCTTGGCTCGATGTGGCGCCGGGCTCCGACTTTCCGATTCAAAATCTGCCGTTCGGCGTCTTCGTGCACGGCGCGCGCGACGTGGCCCCGCGCCTCGGCGTCGCAATCGGCGACAAGATTCTCGATCTCTCGGCAGTTGCGCACGCGGGGCTGCTCGACGACGCGATGCCCGAAGCGTTCGCGGTGTTTGCGGCGCCTTCACTCAACCGCTTGCTCGCGCGTGGTCGCGCGCCGTGGCGCGCGGTTCGGGAGCGTCTTTCGGCATTACTGAGCGCCGGCAATCGTGAGTTGCACGACGCCGGTGTAAGCGAGCGCGCGATCGTGGAGCGCGCCGGCGCGCGCTATCTACTCCCATTCGAGGTGGCGGACTACGTCGATTTCTACTCGTCGCGCGAGCACGCGACGAACCTCGGCAAGATCCTGCGGCCCGACACCGAGCCGCTGTTGCCCAATTGGAAATGGATTCCGATCGGCTACCACGGCCGGGCGGGGACGGTCGTCATCTCCGATACGCCGATCGTGCGCCCGAACGGACAACGGAAGGCTCCCGACGCGACGGAACCGGCGTTCGGGCCCACCCGCATGCTTGACTTCGAGTTAGAGTTGGGATTCGTGACCGGCAACGGGCCGGCGCTCGGCTCGCCGCTCGGCGTTGCCGCGTCGCGCGACGTGATTTTCGGCGCGGTCATCGTCAACGATTGGAGCGCGCGCGACATCCAAGGTTGGGAGTACGTGCCGCTCGGCCCGTTTCTCGGCAAGTCGTTCGCCACGTCGGTCTCGCCGTGGGTGGTGACCCTGGATGCGCTCGCGCCGTTCCGCGTTGAGGGTCCCGCGCAGTCACCACCGGCGCTGGAGTACCTTCGCGCCGCCGAACCTCGCAATTACGACATCGCGCTTGCCGTCGAGCTCGTCTCGGCCAAGATGGACGCGAAGTCGGCCCAAACGATCTCGCGGACGAACGCACGCGGCTTGTATTGGAGCGTCGCTCAGCAACTCGCGCATTTGGCAAGCAACGGCGCAACCGTTCGTGCGGGCGATCTTTGTGCGACCGGTACCATTTCCGGCAGCGAGCCCGGCACCTACGGCAGCATGATCGAGTTGACGTGGCGCGGCGCGCGCCCGCTCCAGCTTGCGAACGGCGAAATGCGCGCGTTCTTGGAGGACGGCGATGCGGTGACGATGCGCGCGTCGTGCGATCGCGCCGGCGCCGCGCACATCGGCTTCGGCTCCGTCTCCGGCCGCATTCTGCCCGCGCCCTAAGAAAGAGAACGGCGCATGAACACCTGGGCTTCGGGGTGGTCGTGGTACGGCTTGCAGTCACGGTAGCCGCGCTTGCGGTACAGGGCAATGGCGTCGCGGAGCCGCGCAAGCGAATCGAGATAGACGTCAGCATAGCCTGACTCGCGCGCTAATGCTTCGAGCGCATCCAAGAGCGCCGCCGCTGCGCCGTGACCGCGCATCAGTGGACGAACGTACAGACGCTTGATTTCGCACGCTCCGGGCCTGCTCGCGATCGGCCGCAGTGCGACGGCGCCGGCGACGTGCTCATCGACGTGCACCAAGAACACCGCGCACGGATCGGCGAGATACGCTCGAATCGTTTCCGCATCGTCGCGTTCGCCGCCGGTGAGGCCGAGTTCGTCGAAGTATTCTGAGAACAGCGCGGCGACGACGTCGATATCGCGCTCGGTCGCCCGTCGCACCGCGACCGGGCCGGCGTTCACTCCGCCTTGGTGACCGCGCTGGTCGCGGCCATGAAGCCGATTGCCGAATGCGTGCCGTCGCAGAACGGTTTGGTCGTCGAGCCGCCGCACCGGCACAACTTGACGGTGCCGCCGCGGTCCGATACGTCGATCTCGTTGCCTTGACCGTCACGCAACACGATCGGCCCGGTCACCACGTACGGACCGGTGGGGCGAATCGTGATCTCGACGTCGGCCATAGCTGCTCCTTATGCTGATTCTATGGCGCCGCCCAAGTAGACGGACTGCACGCGTTCGTCCTGCGCGAGGTCTGCAGCCGACCCCTGCAGTGCGATCTCGCCGTTCTCGAGCACGTAGGCGCGATCGGCACGCGCGAGCGCCTGAAACGCGTTCTGTTCGACCAGCACGATGGACGTGCCGGCCGCGCGCAATTCTGAAATCGTTTCGAAGATCGAGGCAGCGATCTGCGGCGCAAGCCCGGTCGACGGCTCATCCATCAACAGCAGTCGCGGCTCGGCCATCAATGCACGCGCGATGGCCAACATCTGCTGCTCGCCGCCCGACAAGGAGAACGCCGTCGCCGAACGGCGTCCGGCGAGCGCCGGAAAGCGCTCGTACGCTTCATTCAATTTGCGCTCGAGCGAAGCCCGCGGCTTCACGATGGCGCCAAGACGCAGGTTATCGTCCACACTCAATTCGCTGAAGAGTTGACGGCCTTCCGGAACGTGCACGAGCCCGGCGCGAACCAGGACCTCGGGTCCGGCCCCTGCGATCGCGCGTCCGTCAAAGACGATCTCGCCGGCGGTGACGGTCGCGTCGAAGCCGGTGATGGCGCGCAACAAGGTGGATTTGCCAGCCCCGTTCGGGCCCAGGACGGCAACGATTTCGCGCTCGTGCACTTCGAGCGAAACGCCGTGCAACACGGCCAGGCGCCCGTAGCCAGCCTGCAGCCCGCGAACTTCCAGGAGCGGGCTCACGACGCCGTCCCCAAGTAGGCGGCGACGACATGAGGATCGGCGCGCACGACGGCAGGCGCGCCGTCGGCGATCGTCTTGCCGAGCCGCAGCACCATGACGCGGTCGCTGATGTCCATGACCAAGCGCATGTCGTGCTCGATGAGGAGCAGTGTCGTGCCGCTCGCGCGTAGCGCCGAGAGGTCTTCGCGCAGCCGCGCGCGCTCGGACGCGTTGAGGCCGGCCGCGGGTTCGTCAACGAGCAGCAGTGCGGGCCGGCCGGCGAGCGCGCGTGCGAGTTCGACCCGACGGCGGTCGCCTAACGCGAGATCGCGCGCCGGGGTCTGCGAGATCCGATCGAGTCCGAGCGTATGCAAGG
>JACRTZ010000160.1 GCA_014304965.1 Vulcanimicrobiota bacterium
CTTTTCGCCTGTGTTCCATTCGTATTTGCAGCCGAGGTGCGGACAGATCGAACTGAAGATCACGAAGCTCATGTTCACGGCCGGATAATCCACCTTGCCGCCGGGGTTGGCGAAAAGGTCGGCGCGGTTTTTCTGAAACGCCGCCGCCTGGGCCGGTGAAAGTTTGATGGCCCACACCGACTGATTGTCGTCGGCGGGCGGCAGGTAGCCGTCTTGAAATTTGAAGGCGATGTTCATCTTCACCGGCGCGTCGGTGCTTTTTTGAAGCGCCGCCATGTCGGACTCAGGCAGCGGCGTCCAGACTCCGCCCTTGGACTTTTCCGTCGAAATCAACGACTCGGGAATCAGCGAAACGGCGCACGGCACGGCAATGACGATGCCGATGACACCCCCGATTGCGAGCGTCGCGTTCGCGAGAAACTGCCGTCGCGACTGCTCCTCGGGCGTCCCGGGATCTTCGTACGCCATGGCATGTGCGGGCATCGGTGCGTTCCTCCTCGCGTGATGTTTTCGACGGTAGCGCGGCGACGAGCCGAGTTCCACGACTTTCGTAGCGCTCGCTCGCTTTTAGAACTTTATCCCCGAATGTCCCTCACCCAACCGCGCCCCGGACGCTACGAGGAGCAGCTGACCTCGACCGAGGGCGCGCCCGGCGGCGGCGGCCCCGCGTACGCTTCGCGACCGGGATGCTCGTCGAATGGCGCGCGGACGAGCGCGTGCAGGCGCTCGATCTCGGCGTAACTGCCGCGCTGCGCCTCTTCGATTGCATGTTGAACGAGGTGGTTGCGCAGCACGAACTTCGGATTCTTGGCCAGCATCGCGCAGCGACGCTCCGCATCGCCGTCGCGTTCGTCCACCAAGCGCGCGCGCAGCCGGCGCAGCCAGTCGGCGGCGGCCTCGGGCTCCCGGAACGGCTTCGTGAACTCCTCATCGTCGGGCGAAACGCCGGCGCCGGCGTGCGACAACGCGCGGAACGTGCCGCTGTAGTCCGCGCCGGCGTCTTCCATCATGTCGAACAGCGCGATCAGGAGTTTGACGTCTTCATCACGCTCGACGCGCAAGCCGAGCTTCGTGCGCATCTCACGCAGGAAGGCCGTACGATAGGCCGGCTCGTACGCCGCGAGCGCTTCGACGAAGGCCTCGGGCGTCGCGAGCGAGCCGAGCGCCGCGGCGAGCGCGCGGCAATTCCACAATCCAATCGTCGGCTGCCGTTCGAATGAATAGCGGCCGCCTTCGTCGCTATGATTGCAGATGAAGCCCGGATCATAGGCATCGAGAAAACCGTATGGGCCGTAATCGAGCGTCAGCCCGAGGACGGACATGTTGTCGGTATTGAGCACGCCGTGCGCGAAGCCGGCCGCCTGCCACTGCGCGACGAGCCGTGCGGTTCGCTCGACGACCTCGATGAAAAAGTCCAGATAGCAGCGGGGTTCGGCGACGCCGGTCAACTGCGGATAGAAGCGCCGAATCGTATAATCGGCGAGCGTTCGCAGGTCGTCGTGCTTGCGCCGGTAGT
This sequence comes from Vulcanimicrobiota bacterium, assembly GCA_014304965.1. GTDB lineage: Bacteria > Vulcanimicrobiota > Vulcanimicrobiia > Vulcanimicrobiales > Vulcanimicrobiaceae > Cryoxeromicrobium > Cryoxeromicrobium davisii. The sequence goes on from JACRTZ010000160.1 coordinate 1,517, forward strand.
GGAAGAACTCGAACGTTCCGAAGCGCACGTGCGACGGCGCGATTCGCGACAGCACGGCGGCGGTTTCGGCCGACTCCCGATACACCGGCGCATCGCTGCCGGCAATAGCGAGTGCGCGCGTCGTCGGAATGCCGAGATGAAAGAGCGCTTCGCTTGCGAGGTATTCGCGAATGGTCGAGCGCAACACGGCGCGCCCGTCGCCGAAGCGCGAGAAGGCGGTCATGCCCGCGCCCTTGAGCTGCCATTCCCAGCGTTCGCCGCGCGCGTTCGCGATTTCGCCGAGCGTGATGGCGCGGCCATCGCCGAGTTGCGGAACGAACGCGCCGAATTGATGGCCGGCGTACGCGGCCGCAAACGACGGCACGTTCGTAAAGCGCGCGTTGCCCGCGGCGAGCTGCAAGAACTCCGGGCGCGTCCCTTCGTGCGGAGCGAGATCGAGCAAGGCTGCGACCTCGGGATTGAACGCGACGAGATACGGGGCCGGCCCGGGCGAGGGATCGCGCAGCTCGACGAAATCTCCGCCTAAAGCCGAGTACCCCATTTCGACGAAAAGATGTTCGAGCGGCCGGGCGCCCGGCGTCTCGCGCGCGATCACGTGCTGTATCCCCCTACATCTTATACGAATGCAGGCCGCTGATCCAAATGTTCACGCCGAGATAGCAGAAGACGATCGAGACGAAACCGATGACGGAGATCCACGAGCACCAAAAGCCCTGGATGGAGCGGCGGGTGTGCAAGTGCATGTACAAGGCGTAGATCACGAACGAAACGAGCGCGGCGGTTTCCTTCGCGTCCCACGACCAGTAATGTCCCCATGCTTCGTTGGCCCACCACGCGCCGGTAATGATGCCGAGGGTCAAGAGCGGTAATCCGAGGGCGATCAAGAGGTAGGTGATGATGTCGAGATTTGGCAGGGCGGGCAGCGTCGCCAGCCATAAGGCGAGCGTGCTGCCGCCGGCCGCCGCCCGTTCGAGATTCGGCGCGTCGCCGACGATGATCGAACGCTGCGCGGGCGCACTCGCCGCGACGGGCGCAGCGGCTTTCGCGGCGCGCTGCTCGCCGTAGAATTTGATGAGATACAGCACCGACGACACGAAGGCCACCATGAACGAAGCGTAGGCCGAAATGACGAGCGGAACGTGAATCTTGATCCAGTACGATTGCAGCGCGGGTACGGCCGGGAGATAGCCTTCGTCCCAGGTTAGTCCGTACGCGAGAAAAATCGCCGCGAGGGCCAGCACGAAGCCGCCCATGAACCACAGGTCGTAACGGAATGCGAAGACGAGGTAGATCAAGACGCTCATCGCAGCAAACAGCGAGAGCGAGCCGTACAGGTTGGTCAGCGGCCACAGGCCTGAACTCTGCCAGCGATACGCGAGTTCGCCGAATTGAACGACGCAGCCGAGTGCGGCCAGCGGAATGCCGGCGCGCTTAGCGATTTCCGCGCGCGAGAGCATGTAGTTCAAGAGCGCGAGGGCGCCTGCGATGTAGGCCGTAATCGCGACGAGGATGAGGATTTGATCCAGGTTCACGCGAGGGCGTTCTCGACCGGACGTGACGCCGCCCCTTGCCAGCCGTAGCGCGCGAGCACCGCCGCCGCAATTTGCACGACGAGGATGAGCGCGACGGTCGCGGGCCAGCCGCCGTGCTGCCAGATGCCGGCCGGCAACACTGCGCCGAGTCCGCAGCCGCTGTAGTAGATGGTGAGGTAGAGGGCGGCGGCGGCGCCGCGGTCGGGGCGCCCCCCCACGCCGAGGTAACCCTGCGACGCAGCCTGCGTCACGAACACGCCGGTAGACATCATTGCGAGTCCCGCAATCCCGATCGGCAGCGGCGCGGCCAGCGTCAGCGCGATGCCGGTTATGCTCATGGCGATGCCGGCGAGCGCCGTGAGTACGGCGCCGCGGCGAGATGAAACGTCGCGAACGTAAAGGCGGCGACGAGCGTGAACAAGACCGCCGCGCCGACTCCGTAGACGGCGAGCGTTGCCGGGCTGCGCAAGAAGCCGCCGAGCGCCGCGAACGCGTTGGCAGACGCCGCGCGCGCGCGAAAGTTCTGCGCGCTCGGCATGAGCGAAAGAACGCCGATGCCGCCCGCGACGTTGAGCGCGCCCAGCGCGACGAACGCGGCGTGCCAGTCGGCGCGCGCGGCAACGAACGCGCTGATGTAGCGGCCGAGAAAACCGCCCACCACGTTCCCGCAGATGTAGGCACCGATCGCGCGGCCGCCGACCGCGCTCGGAAACTCTTCGGCGATGTAAGCGAGTGTCACCGCGAAGATGCCGGGCATCGCCAGTCCATGGACGAAACGCCAGGCGATCAATTCGGCGAGCGTGTGTGCCTGCGCGGCGAAAAACGTGACGATCGCGAGCGTGAAGATCGCGCTGACGATCACGCGTTTGCGGCCGATGCGATCGGCGAGCGGTCCGATCAACGGCGCTGCGAGCGCGACGCCGAACGATAGCGACGAAACGGTGGCGGCAACCGTCGCTTCGTTCGCGCCGCCGAAGGCGACGCGTAATTCGGGCAGGAGCGGCTGGGTCGCGTACATGTCGAGAAAGGCGGTGCCCCCGGCAATGCCCACGGCAACGTAACGCGCAGGTGAAACGCGCGTCGCGCTCAGGTCGATCCGACGGCCCCGCGCAGCTCGCCCACGAGCGCGCCGAACTGTTCTTCGAAAATCTCGAAGCCTTTGACGGTCGTCGCCGCGATCGCGACCGCCGTGCCGCCGGTCGCGCTTTCGATACGGACGTGAAAGCGCGCGGGGACGAAGTGGAATGAGATGACCAGTCCCGCAAGCAGCACCAGCGCCCCGGCGAGAACGAACGGGCTGCCCGGATCGTGCGTGTATTGGATGCCGCTGAAGTTCGTCACGCCGGTCGCTTCCACGCGATACCCGTCGCCGAGCGACAGCGCGCGATGCAAGGGCAGCAAGACCTGACCGATCTCCTGATCGCCGTCGAAGATGCCGAGCAGCACGCCCGGATTGTTCGGACGCGGATCCTTCGCGACGCCGCCCTTCGCATCGAGCGTTCCGGCAAAGCGTTCGTACCGAATCGTGCGCGAACTCGTTCCGAGTGGAAAACCGTCGCCCTCAAAGAGCGGGTCGGCAGGCGACAGCGCCGGCTTCCCGTCTTTTTTTAGCGCGAACCGTACCGCGGAACCGTAACTCGATTGGTAATAGAGCGTCCCGTCAATATCGAGCGGGTGATTGACGCGCAATACGTCGCGGTGCGGCACGCCGTCGCGCCCCGTCACCGTCAGGTCGGAGACGTAGTCGATCGGCTGGTAGACGATGCCGCTGCGCGTTTTGATCGGATCGAAGCGGTACGCGAAGCGATCCAAACGCAGACGGGTCCCGTTCTCGGGGATCGCCACACTCTTGCCGGTGAGGATCGCGGTTTGGCCGCTGTAACCGGTCGCCCAGTAGATCGTCGTGCCGATCGCAACGATCACGAAGCCGATGTGCGCGACGATCACGCCGCGGCGCGCCCAGTTGTGACGGTCGGCGAACGTCCACTCCGTTCCGGAAAGGTCGCGCCGGCGCACGAGCCAGCCGCGCGTGCGGAAAAACGTTTCGACGCGCTCGCGAACCGTCGCTTCGTCGGCGGCTACGACGAGGTTCGCGTTGAGAGGAATGCGTTCGATCCGCACCGCGCGCAGCGGCGGTAAGCGCGCCGGAATGACGCGCTTGAACGTCGCGAGCGTCATGCACGCGACGATAAAGCCGACCATGCCGATATAGGCGGGGCTGTGGTAGATGTTGTCGAGGTGCAACCGCAGGACCAGACGCGCCAGCGGCGGCGCGTAGTTGGTCGCGTAGAAAGCGGCGTCTTTCCCTTGGTCCACGACGACGCCGATCAAGGTCAACAAGCCCCAGATCGCGAGCAAGCCCATGCCGAACCAGAAGTCGGAGAGCTGCGCCAGCAGGTCGTCGCAGGCGGCGCGCAAGGCGTTGGGGTGCGTCGTTTCGGGCCGAGCGGCGGGGGAGGCGGCCATCAGCGTGAGTTTACGCCGTTTCGATCTCGCGCCGCCACGACTTCTCGAGCAGAACGATGATCCAGATGCTGGATTCGTACAAGATATACATCGGCGTCGCGATCAGCATCATCGTTACCGGGGACGCATCGGGCGCCGCGATGCCGCCGACCAGCAGGATGCCCATGATTGCGTACCGCCGGTACGTTCGCAACATCCGAACGTTGACGACGCCGATGCGCGCGAGCGCGACCATTACGGTCGGCGTCTGAAAGACGATCGCAAAGGCCAGGAAGGTCAACAGGATGAGATTGAGGGTCGAATCCACGCCGAACGTCTCGGTCGCAACCGTGGACGTAATCGCGAGCAACGCCGTCAGCACGCGGTGGATGATGAAGTAGTGGCAGAACGCGATGCCGCCCGCGGCCAGTAGCAGCGACGGCAGCGTGTAGACGTATACGACCCGCCGCGTTTTCGGATGGAAGGCGGGCACGATGAACATCCAGGCTTGGTACACGATGACCGGCAGCCCGAGCACGATCGCGCCGTAGATCGAAAACTTGAATTCGGTGAACAGCACGTCGGTCGGCGCGAAGGCGTGGAGCGCGATGCCGGGCCCGAGGTACTCGTTTTTCATCCACAGGATCGCAAACTGCGACGGCCAGAAGAGCACGACCGCGAAACCCGCGAGCACGGAGAGGCAGATCATGAGACGGTTACGGAGCTCCCGAAGGTGCTCCGTAAAGGGCATCTCTTTTTGGTCCCATTCGGAACCCGGCAGCCCGAATCGGTTCAACGCTGCGCCTGCGCGCGGTTTAAGGTGCGGCCGGAGAACTCGGCGGCGGCGTCACCGGCGGCGGCTCACTCACAGCGCCGCCCACGCCCGTGCCCGCGGCAGACGCCCCGACGGCTGCGCGTTCGGCGTTGATGCGCGCTTCGACCCGAGCATGCTCCGCGGCGGCTTCGGCCTCGGCTTGCCCCACGATGAACTCTTTCTTGGCGGCACCGAGCCCGCGCGCCACGTCGCGAATCTTGTTGCCGCCGAACAGAATGATCGCGGCGCCCACGAGGAGCGCGATCTCCATCGGGTTTCCAAACATTGCTAGCAACATCGTCCTGGCCTTTCGAGAAGGACCGCCGGTCCCCTAGACTTCGCCATCGGTAACGTACGATCGGGTTCGCGCGGCCGCGTCCCGTACGAGCGCATCGGCCAAAGCGCACAGTTCGGCGCGAGCGGGGTTCGTGCCGAGGGGCGCGAGGGCACGTTTTGCGCGCTCGGCATAGTCGGCGATCGCGTCGCGGGTCGCTCCGAGCGCTCCGGAGGCGGCGATGCCGGCGAGGAGCTCCGGGATGGCGGCCTCGTCCGGCTCGCCCGCGTAGTACTGCTCGAGAGCCGTTCGCCAGCCGCTCGTTCCGCGGGCGAGGGCGAAAAGCACCGGAATCGTCGTCTTGCGCTCGCGCAAATCGTTGCCGGCCGGCTTGCCCAGTTCGGCGGCGCTCGCCGTCACGTCGAGCAGATCGTCGAACATTTGAAACGCGATGCCGTAGAAGTGGCCGAAATCGCGCAGCGCCGCGACGCGAATCGGCGCGGCTCCCGCCGCCAGAGCTCCGCATTCGCACGACGCGGCGAACAGTGCAGCCGTCTTTTTTGCGACGATCTCGACGTACTGTTCGAGCGTCAGCGCGAGGTTGCCGAGGGATCGTAATTGCAGCACTTCGCCGTCGGTGATGTCGGCCAAGGTCGCGCTGAGAATATTCGGGATCGGCGGCGCGTACGATGCGGTGACGTTCTTGAAGATCCAAGCGAAGAGATAGTCGCCCGCCAGCACGCTGATGCGATTACCGTAATCGACCGCCGTCGCGTTGACGCCGCGGCGAACGTCGGCGCGGTCTACGACATCGTCGTGAATGAGCGTGCCGACGTGGATCAACTCCATGTAGGCCGCGAGCGGCAGGTGCGTGCGCGGATCGGCGCCGTTCGATTCCGCCGCGAGCAGCGTGAAACGCGGCCGCAAGCGTTTGCCGCCCGCGCGCAACATGCGCCGCACGGCTTCGGTGATCAGAGCGTTGTCGGTCGCGAAGGTCGAGCGGAAAAATCCCTCGACCAGTTCGTACAGGTCGCGTTCCGGCGCCGATCCGAGCGCTTCGCTATTGCGAATCATTTGGTCCCGACGTGAACGG
>JACRTZ010000291.1 GCA_014304965.1 Vulcanimicrobiota bacterium
GCTCTCCGCGCAGCGCCGTTCGAGCGACGCCCGCTCCGCTTCGAACGCGCGCTGCGAGCCGGCAATCGGCGCGGGCGCGACCCCGGCGGCCAGCAAGTCCGCAAGCTCGCTTTCGAGCGCGAATTCGTCGTCGTCGGCAACGACGTCGCGGCGGCGAACCTCGTACATGGACAAACGCAGGTCGATGCCGTCGCGCGCGCTGCGGCGAGCGTCGCGTTTGCGCGCCGATTCCATGTCGGCTTCGCGGGACCCCGAAGCGACGATGTAGGTTTTTGCCAACTCGTCGAAATGGCGGCCCGCGGCTTGCGCGGCCGAGCGGGCGGCCCCGGCCCGGTCCGCGGCTCTTCGCGCGACCGAGCGCGCTTCGAGGAGTTCGCGCGCGCGTTCGCGGCGGCGAGCCAATTCTTCGATAGACGAAACGCCGAGCGGTTCGAGCACGGCGGCCACGCGCGTATTCGCGTCGCGTTCGGCGATCACGGCCGCGTCGACCCCGCGCTCGAGCGCGTCGATCGCGGCGACGGTTCGTTTGCGGTGATTCCAGCGGTGCGTGGCGGCGCCCAAGCCCGTCGCCGCGAGGGCGGTCACGGGCAAGGCCCAGGCCCACGCGTGGACGATCGCGAGCACGACCGCCAGCATCAAAATCACGGCGCTGCCGGCCATCAGCGCGCCGAACAATTCGTTCCCTCCCTCGATCGAGCGGCGGGCAGTCTGCATGCGCGCCGCGGCATTCGTCGCTTTGGCGCGCGCATCCGATGCTTCGTCGACCGCTCGCTGCAGCGCGGCGAAACCGTCGTCGTCGACCGCGCCGCCATCACGGAGACGTTCGGCCAGCTCGGCCTCGAGCGTCGGGGTCAGCCGCGCTTCGGCGGCCGCTTCCGCGGCGCTCGACGCGTGGGCTTCCGCGGCACGCCAATCCGCGAAGCGCCCGTCGAGATCGCCGATGCGACCTGGAACGATGTCGTCCACGTCGTCGTAATTCGCGCGTTCGGCATCGAGGGCGGCAACGTCGTCGCGAACGTCGCGCAGCGATTCCAAGCGCGAGCGAACGACGTGCGCGCGCAGTGAGCGGCCGAGCCGGTCGTGCTCGCCGAGGGCGGCCGCCAAGTCGCCCGAGCGCTGTTCTTCCGCCTCGAGCCGCGAGCGCAGATCGTCGAGCCGGCGCAGCGCGGCGCGAATCTCATCCGCGCGGGTGCGATGTTCGTCGAGTTCTTCGGTGAGCCGCCGCAAGGGTGCGCGAACGGTCGCCCGCGGGGTCCCGACGTGCGTCTTCAAGGCCTCGTCGAGCCGTGCGATCGCGCCGAGCGCGGCGTCTTCGCGTGGTCCGCCGTCGAGCGCGTGCGCGAGCATCGAACTGATGCGCTCGGCACGCGCGCCGTCGATTTGCGCCTTGCCCTGCTCGACACAAGAAGCGTTCAAGAATACTTCGAGCGGAATGCGCAAGTGCGCGTGGCCCGGATTGACGACCTTGCCGACGCTCAATTCGGCGGAAACGTCGTTGCCGTTCTCGTCGTACACCCGAACCGATTTGGGATCGCGGTCGAAGTCTCGCTGCACTTCAAACGTGCGGCCGTCTTCGAGGGCGTAACGCAAGACCGTCGCGTAACGCTGGCTCGTCCACGGCCGCCAGGCTTCGCGGTCGTCTTTGCGGCCCACGCCGAAGAGCGTGGCGACGATTGCGGTTTCGAGCGTGGATTTGCCGGCTTCGTTCGGACCGTAGACGATCGTGAAGCCCGGGTCGAAGACGATGCGGCGGCCGACGAGCTTTCCGAAGCCGTCCACGCGCAGTTCTATGAGCCTCACGGCAGGATCTCCGCGCCTTCGAAGGCCGCGACCGCATAGCGAAGGGCTTCTTGCGCTTCCGCGGCGCGTTCGCCGTCGCGCGCAAGGCTCAACAGATCCCGCACCACGTGTCCGCGCACCGTAGGCTCTTCGGCGATGCGCTCGTAGTCGAAGCGCCGCGTGGCATCCACGACTTCGAGCGATCCGAGGCCCGATCCGAGGCGCTCTTCGACGAGCGCCCGATCGATGCGCGTTCCCGCGCTGATGGCGCCCGTCAATTTCAGGCGCACGTAGTCGTCGCGTCCGAGGCCGGCCAAGGTCGGCCAAATGCGTTCGAAGGCCGCGTTTTCGTGCCCGGTGCCGCTGAGGTCGCACGCGATTTCCACGACCCGCGTCTTTGCGGTCGGCAACGGCCGCACGTCGATCGCGCTGCCGCGCACGGTCACGCAGAGCGCGCCGTGGCCGGGCCCCTCGCCGAACTTGATCGGTTCGGGCGAGCCGGGATAGGCGAAGACGGGGCGACCTTCCTGGCTGACCACGTAGCCGCCGTGATAGTGCCCGCTCAACGCGAGCGACGCGCCGCTCGCCAATATTTCGGTGCTCGTGAACGGAGCGGTCGCGCGTTTGTGCGGTGGGCAGCGCGCCTCGTCGCTGCCGTGCACGAGCGCGAGCTGAACGCCGCCGCGATCGAAGCGCACGCCGGCGAACGGACGGCCCGGTTCGGCCGCGGTGTGGCCGAAGCCCCACAGCGTAACGTCGGATGCGAGCGGATATGCGCGCCAATTGGCTTCGTTAAAAACGCGAACGTTGTCGGGCAGGTCGCCGCGCGCGAGCAAGGCCGACGGCGCGTGCGGGTCGTGATTGCCCGGCGCCACGAACACGGGTTTCCCGAAGCGAGCGAACTGTTCGGCGAGAAAGCGAAACGTTTGCGGGCCGGCCCGTTCCGCTTCGTACAAGTCGCCGCCGATGGTGAGCACGTCCGCCTCGCGCCGGATCGCTTCGTCCACGATGCGCACGAAGGCATCGGCCAGCGCCTTACGGCGGGCAGCGCCGCCGCGCGTATCGGGAAACGTGGTCTCGAGATGGACGTCGGCGCAATGCACCAGCGTCAGCGGCATCGGGTCGTCTTTCTCCGCCGTTCGCGCGGCGAAGCGGGTTACGCGAGCGGTTATGTTATTTCAGATATTTTGCGAACCAGGCGAGCGTTCGTGCGTAGGCGTCGGTCGCTGCCGAAGCGACGTACGAATCGCGCATGTCGTCGAAAAAGCCGTGCCCGGCTTCGTCGTAGACTTTGAGATCGTGCGGCTTGCCGAGTTCCGTCAAGCGCCGATCCAATGCGCGCACGTCGTCGGCTTTGATGCTGGTGTCGCGCGCTCCGAACGAACCGAGCAGCGGCACCTGTATCTCGTCGGCGTACGCCAATGCGATCGGTGTGACCGGTCCATTATTGGCGGTCGTTCCGTAGCGAACCTTGCCGTACCACATCGCGGCGGCCGCGTACGTATCGCCGCGATCCACGGTCTGCCGCAGCGCCATGGAGCCGCCCATGCAAAAGCCCGTCACGCCGATTTTGCCGCGCGTGCTCGACGCACGCACGAAAGCGGCACCGGCGGCGAGATCTGCGTCGATCTGCGCATCCGACAGCGCGGCTGCGCCTTTGGTAACAAAGTCCTGGTACTCGGTCGCACCGTCGCCGTTCGGCACGGGGAGTCCACTGTAAAGATTCGGTGCGATGGTGCGGTAGCCGGCTTTCGCGAGTCGCCGTGCAGTATCGCGGAGCTGCGAGTCCACGCCCCAAAGGTGCATGCAGATGACGACGCACGGCGTCGTCGGCCCGGCATTTTTCGGCGCAGCATAGTACGCGTCGATCGTGCGCGCCGAGCCGTCCTCGACTTTCGGCGATGAGAGTTGCTGGGCGCTTGCCACGATAGCAGGGTCGTTTTCGGCGACGATCGGTGCGTGCGGTTTGCCGAGTTCTTGCGCGCCGGCTTGCGTCACCGTTGCGGCGGCGGCGGCCGCGCCTGCAGAAAGACCCACGAACGTGCGCCGGTTGAAGGCGGGATCCGTAGAACGCACGGGATCGACGGCGTCGGACATGGGGCTCCTTCAGGTCGTATTAAAGAAAGTCGAGATCGCGGGCTGTGGGAAGGCAATCGTTTTCGGCAAGCCACTCCGGGTTCCATAGCCGCGAACGGTAACGGTCGCCGCCGTCGCACAGGATCGTCGCGACGGCCGAACCTTCGGGCAGCGAGCGCGCCAAGCGCGCGGCGCCGACCACGTTGAGCGCCGACGAGCCGCCGGCGTACAGACCTTCTTCACGCAGCAGCCAGTACGCCATCTCGACGGCGCTGCGGTCGTTCACGCGTATCGCGTCGTCCACGCGCGCGTCGCGAAAGTTTTCGGTGATGCGTTTGATGCCGATGCCTTCAAGGTTGGAATCGCCTTCGGTGTCAAGCGTTCCGCACTTCACGTGTGCGTAGAGCGACGAACCGTAGGGGTCGCAAACCGCCGTGCGAATGCGCGGGTCGCGCTCCTTGAGGTACGCGGCGGTACCGGCGAGCGTGCCTCCCGTACCGGCGGCGGCGACGAACGCATCGAGTTTGCCGTCGAGCGCGTTCCAAATCTCGGGGCCCGTCGTTGCGTAATGCGCCCCGCGATTCGCCGTGTTGTTGAATTGATCGGCCCACAGCGCGCCCGGAATCTGCTCTGCGATCCGGCGCGCGACGTGGTAGTAGTTTTCCGGATTGGCGAACGGTACGGCCGGCACGACGCGCACGTCCGCGCCGAAGGTGCGCAGCATAGCGATCTTCTCTTGCGACTGATCGTCGGGGATCGCAATGATCGCGCGATACCCGCGCGCCGCGGCGATCAGCGCGAGCGCGATGCCGGTGTTGCCGGCCGTTCCCTCGACGATCGTCCCGCCGGGCGTAAGCGCGCCTCGCGCCTCGGCGTCTTCAACGATGGCCTTGGCCGCGCGATCTTTGACCGAGCCGCCCGGGTTGAGAAATTCCGCTTTGGCGAGGATCGTGCGACCGAGCGCCGCGGACAGCTTCGGTAGCGCGATCAGCGGCGTGTTGCCGATCGCGCCGACGAAGCCGTCCCTAGTGCTCAACGTTCGCTAACGGTCCTCAGTGATAGAGATGTCCGCACGACACGTAGTGTTTGATGTTGCTCGCGGACTTGTGCACGTTGACGCTGTAGTTCCCGGAGAGCAATTTGTCTTCGGAATAATGCACGAGCGTGCGCGACTTTCCGTTGACGACGTCGGCCAGACCGAACATCGGCTTGGGATCGATATCGTCGCAGGTGATCGACTTGCCGCGATGGATGTGCGCCGGCTCGCGACTTCCCGACGGGGTGCCCTTGAGGTCGATCACGACGAGCGTGTTGTTGCCGCGGCGGAAGAGGGTCACGTCGCCGACTTGTCCCGAGTTGCTCTGCTCGAGCATGCCGAGTTGTGTCCCGGCGCCCGTGTCGTCGGGAGCAATTTGGGCGATCGCGACTGCGCCCGTGAGGCAGAGCGTACCGGTCAACGCGAGGGCGGACGCAAAGGAACGAAGCGTCATGAGACCTCCCTGAAATTTTGGTGTTACGGACGAACGTGCGACCAATCGGCCGCCACGTCCTACTGAAAGTTGCGCGAGCGGACGCCTTCGACGATGCCCGCCGTGTCGAGGGGCCAGAAACGCTTGGCGAGCACGTCGATGCAGCCTTGCTCGCGTTGCAGCGTGCCCTCGATGATCAGCGCATTGGCCCCTCGCACGAGCCGCCGGTTGCGTTCGTAGACCTGCGGGTTGACGATCACGTTGATCAGTCCGGTCTCGTCCTCGAGCGTGAGGAACACGAAGCCCTTGGCGGTTCCCGGTTGCTGGCGGACGATCACCATGCCCCCCACCTTGCAGACGAGATGGTTCGGCATGGAATTCAAGCGTGCGGCCGCGATCGCGCCATGTGCGTCGAGTTCGCGCCGGAAGTGCGCGATCGGCTGCACGCCGGCCGTCACGCCGGTCCCCCAGAGATCGAAGGCCGTCACCTCGACGGGCCGCAGCGGCGCGAACGTAGCCTCGGGTTCGTCCACGTCCATCGAACGGCCGAGTTCGCCGCGCGCCTCACGCTCGTCGAGCCCGCGCAGCGCCCACATCGCTTCGCGCCGGGACCCGAACCACGTTGAAAAGGCTCCCGCGACCGCGAGGTTCTCCAGCGCATCTTTGGTCAAGGCCGTGCGCGCCGCAAACGTTTCGAGATCTTCGAACGGTCCTTCGGCAATCGCCGTTTGCAAACGTTCGCGCTGGCGCTCCGCCAAGCCGCGCACGATGTGGAGTCCGAGCCGCGTCGCCCCCTCGCCGTCCACGAAACTCCAGTACTCGCTCGCGTTCACCTCGACCGGTTTGACCGCGACGCCGTGGCGCAGCGCGTCGTTGACGAGCACTTCGGTCGAATAGAATCCCATCGGCTGCACGTTGAGAATCGCCGCCAAGAAAATGGCCGGTTCGTGACACTTCAGGTACGACGACGCGTACGATAGCAGCGCGAAGCTCGCGGCGTGGGATTCGGGAAAGCCGTAGTCGGCGAAACCTTCGAGCATGTGATAGAGGCGCTCCGCCGCTTCGCGCTCGATGCCGTTGGCTTCCATGCCGGCCACCAGCTTCGGGTAGAGTTCGCCCATCCGTTCGCGCGAACGCTTGTGCCCGATCGCGCGCCGCAATCGATCGGCTTGCCCCGCCGAAAAGCCGGCGGCCTCGATCGCCATGCGCATGCCCTGCTCTTGAAAGAGCGGCACGCCGAGCGTCCGTTCGAGCACCGGCTTCAATTTAGGGTGCGGGTACGTCACCGGCTCTTGGCCGCTGCGCCGCCGCAAGAACGGGTGCACCATGTCGCCTTGAATCGGGCCGGGCCGAATGATCGCGACCTGCATGACCAAGTCGTAGAAACACGCCGGCCGCAGCCGCGGCAGCATGGATTGCTGCGCCCGCGATTCGACTTGAAATACGCCGATCGAATCCGCACGCTGCAACATCTCGTAGGTCGCCTTGTCGTTCGCCGGAATCGCCGCCAGAGACAGCGGCGTCTTCGCATCCCCGTAGCGCCGCCCGAACAGCGCGAACGCATCGCGCAACAACGAGAGCATTCCCAGGCCGAGCAGATCGATCTTGATCAACCCTAAGTCCGCGATATCGTCTTTGTCCCACTGTACGATCGTGCGGTCCGCCATCGTGGCCCATTCGACGGGCGCCACTTGCACGAGCGGATCGCGCGTCATGACCATTCCGCCCGAATGGATGCCCATATGTCGCGGAAACCCGTCGATCCGCCGGCACATCTCTGCGAGCAGCGCGGTCGTGTTTTCGTTGACGTCGCTCGAGGACGGCGTCTGCGAGGCGCGCTCGCGCATACCCGTCTCGGAGGCGCCCGCGACTTCACATCCCGGTGAAGTCGCTGCTTCGCCACTTTTCGACTCTCGCCGTCCGTGGCTGCGTCGAAAAGCTGGAGACTCCTCGACGGATACGCGCGATCGCCCCTCGGCGCTACGTCCCGCGCCGTCCTTCGCGAAGCCGCTCTCCGATGAATCTTCCGCGCGCGAGGCGCGCACGTTTGTGGAGGCGTCGAGATCGCGGCGGCGCGCGACCGATGGGGGAAGAGAAAACGAACGGTCGCTGCCGCGTGGCTGGGCGTGGTCGTTGCCGCGTGGCTGGGCGTCTTCACCGAAGTCGCCGATGGCGTCGTAGTTTTTGGCGAGCGCGTCCACTTGCGCGGCGGAAAGACCGAGGGCTTTGCCCACGTCGCGAATGGCGGAGCGCGGGCGGTACGTGATCACTTCGGCGGTCATGGCCGCGTGCTCGCGGCCGTAGCGTTCGTACACGTACTGGATGACTT
>JACRTZ010000038.1 GCA_014304965.1 Vulcanimicrobiota bacterium
CTAGGCGCACGAAGCGCGCATTTGCGAAACCGGCCGTTGTGAAATGTTCGCGCAGCCGTTCCGCGTTCGGGAAGTTCGTCAGCGAGTTCGGAAGATACCGATAAGCGCTCTTGCTGCCGCCGACGAGGCCGCCGACGAGCGGGACGATGCCGTAGAAATACATTTCGAACGCGCGCCGCCACAGGGCGTTGGGAACTTTCGATACGTCGAGGTTCACGAAGCGCGCCTCCGGCACGAGCACGCGGCGGATTTCACGCAAGGTCGTGTCGATGTCCACGACGTTGCGCATCGAGAATCCCATAATCGCTCCGTCGAACGCACCGTCCTCGAACGGCCGCGCCCTGGCATCGCCCTCGACGAAGCGGACGTCGGCGCCGCGCGCTTCGCGCGGGCTGCGGGCGCGCGCCCCCTCGAGCATCGGCACGCAGAAATCCACGCCCGTGATCTTCAGAGTCGGGTCGGTCCGGGCGAGGTGAAACGAGAGGTCGCCGGTACCGCAGCAGAGGTCGAGGATGCGCGAGCCTGGAGCGGGGGCCAGTTCGGCCACGGCGCGGCGGCGCCAGCGCTCGTCCACGCCCGCCGTCAATATCCGGTTTGTCGTGTCGTAACGCGGCGCGATCGATGCGAACATCTCGCGCACGTAGACCGATTTGTCGAGTGCCACCGCGCGCGAACATTCCGGTCCGGCGCTTGACGTTCATGCCGCGGCGCGTGAAAGCCGGACATGATGAACGTCGGAGCGTCTTCGGCAGGCCTGGCGCGCCAAGCGCAGCGCTCGCTCGCCGTCTTTGATTCGCTCGCACGCGATGCCGCCGCTCGCGGGGCCGCTGCCGGAGCGCCGAAATCTTCGAACGCCGCCGCCTACCTCGGGAGCGACGAAGGCCGGGCGGCCCTCGAGCGCGCCCTCGGTCACGGCTGGGATGTGCTGCGAGCCGCACTTGCGACCCACGGGGCGCGCCCCGAGCAGCTTTCCCTTCCTTTAGAACGGTAGGCCGTGCTCGCGCTCGGCACGTCGCGCACGTTGCTGAAAGCGCTCGGTGCGGCTCGCACGGTGTGGTTCGGTACGTCACTCTTGGGCACGCGCCCGCTCGTGAACGCGCTCGAAGCCGCCGCCGAACGGGGAGCGCGCGTCCACGTTCGTCTCGAACGGCGGCCATACGCTCGCGACCCGGCGGAAGCGCAGGCGATGGCCGGCGAAAACGTCGCGACCGTCCGCGAGCTGCGCCGCCATGGGGTGGACGCGCGACTGAGTCCGCTCCGCGGGCCGTCGCAGCACGCCAAGCTCGCGCTCGTCGACGGTACCGCCTTTTTCGACGACCGGAATTGGCCCGTGCGCGGCGATACGATTCTCGTCACCAATGCGCCCCGCGACGTCGCGCGCGTGCGCGCCGTCTTTGCCGGTCGCCACGACCCGGGAGCCGGCCGTCTTGCGCTCCGAAAAGATGAAGCGCTAACGCTGGAAGCATCCGTCGCGCGTCGCGCGCACGGCGATCTTTGCGTGGAAACCGAGTCCGTCGGCCGCTGCGGGGTGGTGGACGCGCTCCTGGCTCGAGCCCGATCCGGCGGTCGCGTTCGCGCAATCGTCGGCGAACGCGACATCTACCAGGGCTCGGCCGGAAGACTTAACCCCGCGGTTCGCGCGCTGGGGGCGGCGGGCGTCGAGGTGCGGGTCGCGGCCGCTCCTGGCAAACTGTGCGCCGGCGACGACCTGGCCTGGGTGGGTTCGGCCAACGCGACCCGCCAGCGCGGTGAGTCGTCCGATTGGGGCGTTCGGACGGGCTCGCGGAATCTGGTTAGCGCACTACGCGACCGGTTCGAGCGCGCTTGGTCTGCTGCGTCTCCAGTGCCGGCCGCGGTCGCTTCTCAGAGCGTTCTCAGCGACCGGCGTTAGACTCCGAACAGCGCTCGGGCGGTCGCGGTGGTCCGTTCGACCAGCGTTGTGACGTTGGTTTCGAGGAGCGCCGCGAGGCGTTCGGCCGTGGCGGCGACGAAAGCGGGTTCGTTGCGGCGGCCACGATGCGGCACGGGCGCGAGATACGGACAGTCGGTTTCCAGCACGATCGCGCCGGCTCCGACCGCCCGCACTGCCTCCCGGACCGATTCCGCCGTCTTGAAAGTGATCACGCCGCCTATTCCAAGTTTGAGCCCGAATTCGCCGACGAGGATCTGCGCTTGGACCGCGTCGCCGGTGAAACAGTGGACGACGCCGCGCATCGGCGCGGCGAACTCCGCGCGCAAGATCGCGAGAAAGTCGTCGTCGGCCTCGCGGTGATGGAAGATGAGCGGGAGCGCGCAATCGCGCGCGTAGCGCATCTGTGCGACCATAACGGCGCGTTGTATGTCGCGAGGGCTATGGTCGTAATGGTAATCCAGGCCCGTCTCGCCCACCGCAACCGGCGCGACGGCCGCCGCCGAGCGAAGTGCATCCAACGCCGCGGCCAGGTCGATCGGGGCGTCTTTGGCTTCGTGCGGATGGATGCCGATGGACGCGTGCAGCCCATACTGCGCGGCCGCTTCCAACGCCCGGCGCGAGTCGGCAAGATCGCAGCCGACCGTGAGGATCGCGGTTACGCCGGCGGCGCGGGCGCGCGCGACGACCTCACTACGGTCGGCATCGAACGCCGGGTCGTGAACGTGCGCGTGCGTGTCGAACATGGCGAGCGCATCATATCATGATTACCTCGACGTACCGCTGGCGCAGCGGCAGGGTCATTCGGATGGCGGTCATCGGCTCGGTGCTCTTGCACGTCTTGATCTTCTTCATCGTCCTCAAGTCTAGCGGAATACTCTCGCTGATGCGTTTCCACTTTCCGAAACCAAAAGATGAAGAGATCTCGATGTCGAGCGCGATCCGGCTCGACAAACGTCCCAAGCCCGTGCGCGTCGCCCCGCCGCCCAAGGCCGTGCAACCGCGGCCGCGCAGCGTTCGGGCGCAGCAGCGACCGCTCGTGCGCCCGGAGGAAGCGGCTCCGGCCGAACGTTCCAAGACGAAGAACGAACTTTCGAAGCCCCTTCCGCACGCGCCGCTGCAAGCGAAGACGACGCAGCGCGAAAAGCGCGTGACCGTCACGCCGACCGCGCCGCCGATCAAAGCGCCGAAGCAAATCGCGGTCGCCGATCGCGGCTCGGCCGTGCAGAACGAAGAGCGACAAGCGCAACAGCCTTCGCGGCGGTCCCAATTCAGCGAAGAGCAGCTCGCGAGAATTCAGAACGACCTCTCGCGCACGATCTCACGCTCGCGCGCCGACACGAACCCGCTGATCGTCCCTCATCAAGAAGAGGCGACGGCCCCCAAGCGCTACCAGATCCAAACGCTCGGCAACATCGACGACATCAAGATGTACGCGGGCGTGTGCTACCCGACGCCTGGTGCCAAGCAATGGCAGCATAGTGGGCTTGACTACTATTATCTCACCTGCAACGTGCAGACGATGGCGGGCGGGGTCGAGCGCCAGTTGATGCCGTGGCCCGCACGCTTCGCGCCAAACCGCGACCCGTTCAACGGCAGCCTCTCACCGACGCAGATTCAACGCTTGCCGGTACCCGGGCCCGAAGCGGGCTGGAAGTTGCAGCCGGGCGAACAGACGACGCCGGAAATGCGGGACTACGCCCGCCGCAACGGCGTGGAGATTTAGCGGAAGCTTACGCAGCGGGCGCCGGAGGCTCGTCTTCAATGCGCGGGAAGAGGCCGGCCTCGGCCGGTCGCGCACGCGTGCCGGCAGCGAGTTTGCCCCACACGAGGTCCGTGCGCCAATCGCCGCCGAGTTCGTCGCCGGTTCCCAACGTCGCGTACATTTCGGCTGCTTTGACCGGCATGAACGGCGCGAGCAGGTGCGCGCACCAGCGTAAGCCTTCGCACAGGTCGTAGAGAATCGCGTCGAGCGCTGCATCCTCGCCGCGTTTGGCGAGTTCCCACGGCCTGCGATCGTCGATCGCGCGATTGAGGGCGGCGATCAATTCCCAGGTGTCTTCGAGCGCGCCGCGCAGATCGAGCGCTTCGAAGCGCGCCGCGACGCGCGCAGGCAAATCCGCAAAGCGCGACGCGATCTCGGAGGTTCCGGAATAGGCGGGCACGATGCCGCCGCGATAGCGTTCGAGCATGGCGAGGCTGCGCCGCGCGAGGTTGCCGAGGTCGTTGCCGAGATCGGTGTTGTGGCGTTTGCGAATCTTTTCGAGCGAGATCGAAAAGTCGGTGCCGAACGGCGCTTCGCGCATCAGAAAATAGCGCACCGAATCCGCGCCGAAGCGTTCGGCGGCCGCGAACGGCTCGATCACGTTGCCCTTGCTTTTGCTCATCTTCTCGCCGTCGATCGTGATCCAGCCGTGCGCGAAGACGGTCTCGGGCGCGGGCAGATCGAGCGCCCACAGCATCGCGGGCCAGATGATCGTGTGGAAGCGCGCGATCTCCTTGCCGATCAACTGCACGCGCGCCGGCCAAAAGGTTGCGAACTTCTCGTCGCCGGTCGCCCAGCCGAGCGCGGTGATGTAGTTGAGCAGCGCGTCGAGCCAGACGTACATAACGCCGCCGCCCGGCAGCGGCACGCCCCATTCGAGGTTGACGCGCGAGATGCAGAGATCTTCGAGGCCGCCTTCGAGCGTTGCCACCATCTCGTTGTACGAGCGCTCGGGGCGCACCCACTGCGGATTGGCGCGATAATACTCGAGCAAACGGTCGCGGTATTTTGAGAGCGCGAAGAACCAGTTATCTTCGGAGAGCCACTGCACTTCGCGGCGGCACTCGGGGTTCGGACAGCGCCCGTCGACGAGCTTCGCCTCGAGCCAGAACGTCTCGTCGTTGGTGCAGTACCAGCCTTCGTACTTGCCGAGGTACACGTCGCCGCGCTCTTTGAGCCGCTCGAAAAAGAGCACGACGGCGTCTGAATGACGCGGTTCGGTCGTGCGAATGAAATCGTCGTACTCAACGTTGTAGCGCCGGCACAAGCCTTTCCACTGCTCGACGAGCTGGTCGGTCCAGGTTTGCGGCGTCATGCCCGCGGCGGCGGCGGCTTGCGCAACTTTTTGGCCGTGTTCGTCCGTGCCCGTGAGAAAATACGTCGGACCGCGCGTGCGATGAAAGCGCGCGAGCGCGTCGGCAGCGATCGAGGTATAGGCGTGGCCGACGTGCGGCACGCTGCTCACGTAATAGATCGGCGTCGTAACGTAAAACGGGCGCTCCGCCATGGTTGCGCTGTTTGGGTTCGCTCGGGCTCAGTCCTCGGGCTTCGCTGCGTTCGCGTTCTTTCGTGCCGCGACGCGCGCGTACGCGTCGGAACGGTCGATGCCGAAGCGTTGCGCGAGCCGTTTTGCAATCGCGGTGACCGGCGCGCCCTCCGCGAGCGCCGCTGCGATCGCGTCGTCGAGCGACTCCGAACCCTCGCTTCGCGCTTCATCTGCGGGTTGCGCGCTCGGGCCGAGCACCAAAACGATCTCGCCGCGAACGGGCGACGGCAGCGCGGCCGCGACCTCGGCCGGCGTGGCGAACAACTGCTGCTCGTACATTTTCGTCAGTTCGCGCGCCACGAATACGGGCGTGTCGGGCGCGAGTTTTACGAGCGTCTGTAACGTGGCGGCGATGCGTTGCGGCGATTCGTACCAGGCGGTCGTCGAGCGGCCGGCGAGCGCGCGGCGGAAGACGCTTTCGCGCTGGCGCGCTTGGCGCGGCACGAAACCCTCAAACGTCAGCCCTTCGGTCGGAAAGCCCGAAAGCACGGCAGCGCAGACGAAGGCGACGGGACCGGGCAACACTTCCACCTGGACGCCGCCCGCCCGCGCGGCGACGATCAGCTCGCGGCCGGGATCCGAGATTCCCGGCGTGCCGGCGTCGCTGACGACGGCGACGGCGCCTCCGCGCGCGGCATCGAGAATACCGCTCGTCGCGCGTTCGGCATTCGCTTCTCGGTAGCTCGTGAGGCGTTTGCCCGGAATCTGCAGCGCGCTAAGGAGCCGCCGAGCGACCCGAGTATCCTCGGCCACGATCAAATCGGCATCGCGGAGCGCGTCGAGCGCGCGCAGCGTGATGTCGCGCAGGTTGCCGAGCGGCGTAGGAACGAAAATCAGGCCCAATGCCGGAAGCTTCGAGGAACTCTGCCGGAGCCTTCGTGCGCGAGATCGAGTTGCGCGGGCATATTCTGGACTCGGGCGTGTTCGGGCGCGTGCTCGAAGTCATCATGGACAACGACCGGGCGCGCTACACGATCGACGATTTCGTCGTCGGCCGGACGGAAAGCGAACCGAGCACGGCGCGTCTGCGCATCGAAGCGGACACCGCCGTCGCGCTCGAGGAATTGCTCGACGCTCTGCGCGACATCGGGGCGGTCGTTCCCGACGATACCGACGCCGTCACCGAGCCCGCGCCGAAAGACGGCGTGATGCCCGACGATTTCTATGCGACGACCAATCTTGAAACGGAAGTCCGCATCCGCGAAACGTGGACGCCGGTCGCGTTGCCGGAGATGGATTGTTCGGTCGTGATTGACGGCGACACGGCGAGCACCGTTGCTCCGTCGGACGTACGCAAGGGCGATCGCGTCGTGGTCGGACACGAAGGCGTGCGCGTTCGTGCGCTGCAGCGGCCGCGCAAGAAACAAGTCTTCGAATTCATGTCGAGCACCGTTTCGAGCGAGAAGCCCAAGGAGCGGCTGATCGCCGAGATCGCGCGCGAGTTGCTCGCGATTCGGGCCGCCGGCAAACGCGTGCTCGTCGTCGGTGGTCCGGCGATCGTGCATACGGGCGCCGGCAAATATCTCGAACGGCTGATCCGCGACGATTTCGTCAGTGCGCTCTTCGCCGGCAACGCGCTCGCCCTGCACGACATCGAATCGCAATTCTTCGGCACCTCCCTCGGCGTTAATCTCGACGACGCGTTCCCGGTCGAAGAGGGTCACGTCCACCATCTGCGCGCGGTCAACCGCATTCGCGCGGTGGGCGGCATCCGGCCCGCGATGGATGCCGGCATGCTGCGGGCGGGCATCATGTACCAGGCGTATGCCAAGAACATCCCGGTCGTCTTGGCCGGTTCCATCCGTGACGACGGGCCGCTCCCGGACGTCATCCTCGACATCGTCGAAGCGCAGCGCGCTATGCGGCGCTATGTGCCGGAGATCGGCATGGCGCTGATGGTCGGCACGCTGCTGCATTCGATTGCGGTCGGCAACCTATTGCCGGCGTCGTGCAAAGTCATCTGCGTGGACATCAACCCTGCAAGCGTTACGAAACTCACCGACCGCGGTTCGACGCAGACGATCGGCCTCGTGATGGACGTTGACTCGTTCCTCCGAGAACTTTATCAGGCACTCGGCCGCACCGCCTCCAAAGCCGGCACGCCGTGAGCGCCGATTACAAGAGTCCCGCTGCCGGGCAGAAACTCGAAATGTACGTTTCGCCGGAGTGTCCCTATTGCGCGGAAGCGCGCGCGTACTACGACGCGGAGAAGATCGCGTACGTCGTGCACGACGCGCAGAACGACCTTGCCGAGCGCAAGCGGATGTTCGCCTACACCGGCGGCGATCCGACGGTGCCCGCGATCGTGATCGACGGAACATATATCCGCTCGGGCTGGGGCGAGCCGCCGCACGGTTGAACCGTTACCTAAAGCGCGCCGGTCGGCGCGCTGTGCGGAAC
>JACRTZ010000253.1 GCA_014304965.1 Vulcanimicrobiota bacterium
CTTCTATCTGTTCTACTTGATGTGAGGAAGGCGAAATGACCGCGGCACTCATCGAAAAAAGCATCGCGTTCGTGTTCGCGATCGTCGTCGGCGCGACGACCACGATTCAACTCAAGAACGATTGGAACAGCAAAGGCCTCGACAACGTCGTGACCAAGATGCTGCTGGGGCTGATGGCCTTCGGCTGCATCCTCGTCATTTTGGCCGCGCTCAACGTCATAGGAGCTGGATAATGTACGATCCGCAAGACTCGCGCGGCGTTCCGGTTTCGACCGGCATCCCGATGATCGTCCGCGTCACCGCGCTGATCGGCATCGCGGTCATCTTTTGCATCGCCGGGCTCGTTATTTACGCAAGCCCCTTCGGCCATTCGTGGCCGAACACGGCCGCGACCGAAATCAAACTTTAGGGGCGGTTCGCGCGGCTCCGACGCCGAGCGTCCCTATGGATTCCGGCAGGACGCCGGTGGACCGTCCGTCTAAGCGGTGGATGCCGCCATAATTCGTGAATTCGACGAGCGCCGGACGCACGTAGTCGGGCAGCGAGGCTTCGCCGTACGACGGCCATTCGGCGAGCGCCCGGCGGCGGTCGTCGAGCACCGCGATGTAGCCGTTGACGTTGTACGGCGAACGAAGCTCCGGCCCGCGATAACGAACGTAACCGTCCACGACGAAGACCGGCGCGTACGTCTCGGCAAGCGCGCGAAGCGGCCCGGCTAAGAGCACGATCGCGTAGATGAGAAACGCAAGCGCCGCCAGACCGAACACGGGCGAGATGATGAGCGCCGCCTCGTAGCGCGTCAGGTGCGCGTCGAGCGGCAATGGGCGAAAGATGAGGCCGGCGGTCAACGCACCGAACACAGCCGTACAGATGACCGGTTCAACCGCGATCACGAGCCGCCCGCACAGGCCGTTCCACACGACCCGCCGTTCCGCGGCCGTCCACGGTCGCGGAAAAACTGCGGAATGGTGGAATCGCGCGGCAGTGCGCATGCGGCTCGCTTCGGCGGCTCGTGGCGTCCTCCTCGGGCTCGCCGTTGCAAGCGCCGTCGTGCTTGCGAGCGAGCGCGCCGTCGCACACGAGGTGGAGATTCGCGGCCTCGTGCTCGGCATAGACGGCGTTCGTGCGCGCGCCATCGTGCGCGTGGAACGCGGTGCGTTGGTTCCGGCCGCAACCGTGACCTTTGCGGTTCGCCCGGCGACGGCACTCGAGAAACTTTCAGCCGGGCAAACGATTTCGGCGACCGCCGACCTGGACCGGAAGCCGAACGTGCTGAGCGGCATCCGCGTACTCGGCGCGCAGATCATCGCCGGCGCCGCCAAAGAAGACGCCGCGATTCCGGCGGGCGTCTTACGAAACGTGCACCACGTCGCAACCGGCGAAGCCGTCCCCGACGGCGATTTCCTCGATCAACTCGGCCGGCATTTTACGCTGGGCGACTTGCGCGGGCACGCCGTGGTCCTTGCGTTCGTGTACACGCGCTGTAAAGACGTGCGCGTCTGTCCGCTGATCAGCGCTAAATTTGCAAAATTGCAGGCCGCCTTTCGGAACGGCGAACGATTGGTCGAGGTGACGCTCGATCCGCGCTACGACCGTCCCGGCGTGCTGGCGTCGTATGCGAAAATATTCGGTGCGGACCCCGCGCGCTGGCGACTCGCGACGGGCGATCCGGAGCGCGTGCTCGACTTTGCCGCGCAATTTCAAGTCACGGCCTTTCCCGAGCCGCGCATCGGTCTGATCCATGCCGAGCGCACGGTCGTCGTGGACTCGAGCGGGCTCATCCGCGACCTGATCGACGAAACGTCCTGGACGCCCGACCAGCTGCTCGCCCGCGTCCGCGATCAAGAACGCCTCGCGGCGAATCCCTTCCATCGCTTTGAATTGTGGCTGTCGGCTGCCGCCGTGTCGGTGTGCGGGAACAGCGTTGCGCAGTTCTCGGGCTTTACCGATCTCGCGATCGTGTTCGCGATCTTCGCGGGCTTTGGCTGGCTGTTCTACCGCATCGGCCGCGCGATCTACCGAAGCGCCGCGTAGCTGCGGGCTACGCTCTCGGGCGGTTGCGTTCCTCGACGCGTGACGCGAGGAAAAAGGTGCCGATCGCCGCGACGACGGCGAGAGCCGCAAAGGCCTCGTACGCGCGCCGGTAGCCCTCGGGTTCGCCGATGTGCGCGCCGACGAGTCCGCCGGCGAGCGATCCGCCGACAATCTGTCCGACGATCAGGAAGATGCTGAGCAGCCCGACCGCGGTCGCACGAGTGCGCGGCGTCGTTTCGTTGCTTACGATGTAGCGCGTCGGTGCCCCGAGCAGTGCGCCGAAGCCGATGCCGGCGATGAGGATCCCCGCCACCGCCGTCGGCAAACGCGCGAAGCCCAACGCGAAGATGGTGAGTCCGGTTGCGCTACAGAGCGCTCCGCACGTCAGTACCGTGCGACTGCCGAAGCGATCGAGCGCGCGACCGGCAACCGGAATCACGGCGACGAACACCAGCGCCCCGATCGCGGCGACCCCGCCGGCGGCGGCGTAGTTCATGCGTTCGCCGGCGACGAGCGCAGCGGGAATGAAGAAGAGCGCGCCTTCGAGCGCGCCGATCGCGATTTCCAAAGCGTAGGTGACGATCAGCTGTCGCGAGGCGAACATTGCGGGCGAAAGTACGGGCTCGAGAGCGCGCCGTTCCGCCGCGATCAATGCGACGAGTGCGACGATCGCGACGGCGAGTGCGGCACCCGCGAGCGCGGTGCCGGCAAAGCTCAGCGCGGCCATGATTCCGAGCAGTAAAACGGCGAGCGACGCGAGCCCCGCGACGTCGAGCGGGCCGCGGCGGCGCGGCGCCGTGCTCGGCATGCGCGTGCGCGCGAGCGCGATGACGACGAGTGCGAGCGGCACGTTCGCCGCGAAGATCCAATGCCACGACACGACGTGCGTGACGAAACCGCCGAAGATCGGGCCGACGATCGCGGCCAGGCCCCAGATCGCGCCCAAGATGCCGAGCGCGGAACCGCGGCGTTCGACCGGCACGACGTCGGCGATCGCTGCGGTCGCAACCGGAAAGATGCCGCCCGCGCCCGCGGCTTGAATCGCGCGCGCGAGCAAGAACACCCAAAAGGAGGGGGCGAGGATCGCGAGCACGCTGCCGGCTGCGAAGACGGCGACGCACGTCAAGTACGCGACGCGGCGTCCGTACAGGTCGGCGCACTTTGAAGCGATTGGAATCGCGACGACGTTCGCAAAGAGATAGAGCGTAAACACCCAGGCCGCTTCGCGCGGTGCGACGCCGTAGTCGAGTGCGAGCGCAGGAAGTGCGGGCGACAGCACGCCGAGATCGAGGGCGCCTGCGAACACGCCTAAGCCGAGCGTGAGTAAAAGTGCGAGATGACCGCGTTCGAGCGTATGACCCGCCACGCGCGCGGATTCAGCCACGGTGCGCTCGAGCGCTCAGCCGAGAACCCGGTCCGCGACCATCGCGGCGCACATCAAGGCGAGATACAAGAGCGAGTATTTGAACGTAATGCGCGCGAGCGGCTTGGTTGGTCCGTGCAGCATCTGCCACGCATCGTAGATGAAGACCGCGCCGAGCACGGCGGCCGGCACGAAGTACCACAAGCCCATCACGCCGAGCGGCGTGAGCGCGAGCGACATGCCGACCATCAGCAAGGTATAGACGAAGATCTCCACCTTGGTGCGGTGCACGCCGTGCACGTTCGGGAGCATCGGGATCTTCGCGCGCTCGTAATCGGTGTTAGCCATCAGCGCGAGCGCCCAAAAATGGGGCGGCGTCCAGAGGAAGATCAGCGCGAAGAGACCGAGCGCGGGCAGACCGACGCTGTGCGTCACGGCCGCCCAGCCGACGAGCGGCGGGACGGCGCCTGCGGCGCCGCCGATCACGATATTCCAATACGTCGCGCGCTTGAGCCACATCGTGTAGACGACGACGTAATAGAGGTTCCCGGCCAGCGAGAGCCACGCCGCGAGCGGGTTCACGACGAAATAGAAGAGCGCAAAAGCCGCAACGCCGAGCAGCGTGGCGAACACAATTGCCGCACCGAGCCCAATGCGTCCCGTCGGCAGCGGGCGCGCGGCAGTCCGCGTCATCAAGGCGTCGATGTCGCGATCGATCACGCAGTTGAAAGCGCCTGCCGAGCCGGCTGCGAGCGCGCCGCCGATCAGCGTTGCAAGCGTGAGGCCGAGCGGCGGAAGTCCGTGCGCTGCCATGATCATCGCCGCCAAGGTCGTGATCAGGAGCAGCACGATGATGCGCGGTTTGGTCAGTTGGTAATAATCGACGAGCGCGCTCGGCGCGCGCACCGAACTCACGGCGCGCTCGCCGCTTCGCGGGCCGCAATCGCAACCGGCTCCACGATCGCGCACTCGGCCGGCGCTTCGAGCGCAGCGAGCAATGCGGCGACGACGAAGGCGACGAAGACGAGCGAGGCGTTTGCGGCATGGAGCGCCCGCAATTCGACCGGCAGCGACAACGCGACGTTCAACGCCCCGAGAACGACCTGGAAGGTCACGAGCGCCAGCGCGCAGCCGGTTGCGATGCGAACCGACTGTTGGGCGCGCGCGAACGCCAGCACCGCGGCCAGCAGCGCGAACGCGCCGAGCGTGCCGGCCGCGAGCCGATGAAACATTTGCAGGCGCTGGGGATCGGTCGCGCCAAGCAGCGAGCCGTCGCAGGCCGGAAACGTCGTGCACGCGAGGCCCGCAAACGACGAGCCGACGTACGCGCCGGCGCTCATCGTGACGAACGCGAAGAACGCGGCGGCCGCGAGCGAAAGTGCGACCGGATCTCCGAGCCGCCACGCGCTGCCGGACGGCTTGCGGGCGGACGACAGAACCGCCAGCGCCGTGAAGGCGGCGAACAAGGTCATTCCGGCAGCCCAGTGCAGCATGACGGAAAGCGGGCTGTTCCCGAGCAGCACGGTCGCGCCGCCGAGGGCGATTTGGACGCCGAGCACGATCGGCAGCGAGGCCAGCGCCGGTCCGAGCCCGGCGACGCTTCGGCGCAGCGGCCAACCTTGCACGAGCGTGGCGATCACGAGTAGCGTCACGAGCAGAACGCCCGCGCGGTGGGCCCATTCCAAGACCACGCCGCCGTGCAGCGCCGGGACGACCGCACCGCGGCACAACGGCCAGTCCGGGCATGTCAGGCCCGCCCCGTTGATGCGGACCCAGCTTCCGAGCACGGCGACCAGAAAGGCGAGTACGCTGCCTCCCAGCGCCAAGCTTCGGAACGACTTCACAACGCCGTAAAGTGTAGGGTTCGCGCCCCCGCGCGGCAACGACATCTCACGAGGAACAACCCGAAACGGCCGACTCGCTGTGGTCCGCGGCCAGCGATTCGTCCGAACGCGCTCGATTGATGCGGCCCTCGAATTCGGATGCGGCGGCGAGCGCCATCTTGTTCGGCGAACCTGATCTTCCGAACAGGCTAGGCGACGGCGTCGGGGTCGGCCGCGCGTAGGGATTCTTTGCGAACGGATCGAGCGCGCCGTTCCGCGGGGCATCGGACAGCGGGTTCTCGCGCAGATCGCGATAGTCGAGGTAGGCCAGGAAGTCATTCAGATCCACCGCGATCCGGTTGTGAACGGCAAACGCCTTGCCGAGCGCCTCGACGAAGATGCGCACCTCGGCCTTTCGGCCCTCGTCCTTGCTCTTGTCCGAGAGTCCGCGCAGGCGTTTGAGCTCGGAATCGCCGTGCGCGGATTCTTCGTAGAGGTCGCTCCCGAGCAGCCCCAGCTCGCGGATGCCCGTGGCGCGCGCCGCCAAGTTGTTCTCGAGGTCCGTGCCCCGCAAGCGAGCGATGGCCCGCGAGACGAGCGTATCGTCCCGCAGCGCGGCCGAAATCGCCGAGTTCGCGTGAACGACGAGGCTGCCGCAAACGCCAGCAGCATTGCCGCCGCGGCCGATCTCCTTGAGAACGGTGGGCTTGGCGGTCGGGACGGGGCTCGCGGCCGCTATCAGGCCGGCGAGCGCCAAGGCAACGATCACGCAGCTCTCCGTTGGGTCGAGTGCCTTTCGCTAGGCGGTCGCGTTCCTTCCTCGAACTTGAGACGTTCAATGCGCATGAAAACCTGGGTCGCGGTGCTTTTGCTCGCGCTGGCCCTCTCCGGTTGCCGCGAGGTGCGCGTGAAGTCGTACGCGACAGGCGAGACCATCGTCCCCGGCGGAAACCAAATTACGATCGTCCGCAGCAGGCAAGATCTGGAGCGTTTGGGCGTCCGAGCCTTGCCGGTGCGATTCAACCATGAATTCGGCGTCATCCTCATCATGGGGCCGCACGCGGAGTCCGGCTGGAAGCAAGTGATCGAAGACATTCGTGCCAACGAACATCGAACGCGGATCGTCGCTTTCGAACATGCTCCTCCGGACGGGGGGCAACCAGTACCCGAGTATCACACCTATACCCTGTGGATCGTCCCGAATTCGGTGTACCGGCGCGGCTCGGTGATCGACGTCGTGACGCCGGACGGCGCGCTGGTCGCGTCGACCTTGTTGAAGTGAGGGCCAAGCTCCGAGGATGAAGTCGAATCCCATCGCGTCCTTCGATGCGAAAATCACCCGGCTCGGGGTCGTGCTCGAGGCTAACGGCGATCCGCTCGAAATCGAAGGCGTGCTCAACCCGGCGGTCGTGCGCGATCGCGACGGCAAGCTCGTCATGTACCCGCGTGCGGTAGCCGCCGGCAACCAATCCCGCGTTGCGATCGCGGTCGCCGAGGAGTCGTCGGACTCGCTGTCGTTCAAGCGTGCCGGTTACGCGCTCGAACCCGAGACCCCATACGAAAAGCGTTCCGAGCCGGGCGGTTTTGGCTGCGAAGATCCGCGCGTCACCTTCATACCGGCACTCGATCTGTACGTGATGGCGTATACCGCGTACGGCTCCGAGGGGCCGCGCATCGCGGTCGCCACGTCGCGCGACGCGTACGCCTGGCAGCGCTTGGGCCTGCTCGATTTTTCCGCGCGCGGCCTCCCATGCGGCGACGACAAAGACGGCGCGTTTTTCCCGGAGCCCGTCTATTCGCCGCGCGGAGTGCTGTCGTTCGCGCTCTATCATCGGCCGATGTTGCACATTTCCGCCGTCAACGGGTGCGCCGCGGTTCCGATCATCCTCGATTTACCGCCGGCCGATCGCGAGAGCACGCGCATCGCCTACATTCCGGTTGAACCGGTACTCGCGGACGTGACGAACCTCTTGAACGTATCGGAGAGCGCGCTCGTGCTCGAACCGGCCCAAGGCTGGGGCGCGCTCAAGAACGGCGCCGGCACGCCGCCGCTGCGCATCGAGGAAGGCTGGCTCTCATTTTTTCACGCCGTGGACGGACGCTACGGCGAGGACGGCGCGTGCATCGGCATGTGGTACTCGGGCGGCATCGTGGTTCACGACCTGCAGCGTCCGGACATCGTGCGCTACCGCTCGCCTAAGCCCGTGATTTGGCCGCAGACCGACGACGAAACGCGCGGCGTCGTGAACTACGTCGTGTTTCCCACCGGAATCGACGTGCCGCCCGGTGCGCCGGCACGAACCTTCGACGTCTACTACGGCATGGCCGACGCGCGCATCGGCCGTTTCCGGGCGGAGCTCGCCACTCTCGGCGAAGAAGCGTCCGCGCAA
>JACRTZ010000142.1 GCA_014304965.1 Vulcanimicrobiota bacterium
GGACTGCTCGTCGTGGCCACCGGGCTGATCGTTTCGCGCTACCTCTCGACGCGCGAGCCGCTGGCATTTCTCGAAGCGGCCATGATCGTTTCGCTCGCGTACTTCATTCTTTCGACGCGCATGCACGAACGCTACGTGTTTAACGCGCTCATGCTGGCCACGCCGCTCGTGTTCTTGCGCGGCCGCTACCTCTACGCAACGATCGCGCTGTCGGTGACGCTGCTTGCGAACTTGATGTACTCGTTCGAATACTTGCGCGTCATGTCGGAGCACGTCGCGAACGCCAATTCAGTGAACCTCAATCCGTGGCTGAGCCGCCCGATGGCGCTGTTGAACGTCGCGACCTTTTTCTACGTGGCGTACACCTATTTGGGCGGCGTGGGAACCGAGGTGGCGGATCGCTTCGATCTGCGGGCGGCGATAGCGCGGCTGTGGGCGCAGGGCCGTACATGGTTCGCGCCGCTCGAAGGCGTCTCGCGCATGACACGACCGGATTGGATCATCGGCAGCGCGATGGCATTCGGATCCTTCTTGATCATGTTTTCCGGGTACGCGTTGCCGAACGAGAAGATCTTCGATGAGATCTACTACGCGCGCGCGGGCGAGGAGTATCTCTCCGGCAAGGACATCTTCGAATATACCCATCCGCCGCTGACCAAACTGTTGATCACGGCCTCGATGACGCTGTTCGGCGGTTTGCACGGCGCGGGCGACACGGCGACGGGCTGGCGGTTTCTCAACGTCGTCGTCGGCGCATTGATGGTGCTGATCGTCTATTGCTTTGCGAAGCGGCTTTTGGGGTCCACGCTCTTTGCGGGCATCGCAGCGGGTCTGCTCGCCTTCGACGGCTTTCATTTCGTGCAGTCGCGGATCGCGACGCCCGAAATTACCGTCGCGTTCTTCTCGATCTTCACGCTC
Organism: Vulcanimicrobiota bacterium; assembly: GCA_014304965.1. Classification (GTDB taxonomy): domain Bacteria; phylum Vulcanimicrobiota; class Vulcanimicrobiia; order Vulcanimicrobiales; family Vulcanimicrobiaceae; genus Cryoxeromicrobium; species Cryoxeromicrobium davisii. Next base: position 919 of record JACRTZ010000142.1, read on the forward strand.
TACGCGTTTTACCGTTTTTGGCTGGCCTCGCGCGTGCGGGTGGCGCCGTGGCTCGGCACCAAACTGCAGCCGCTGTTACGGGCCGAAGGCTGGGCGCTCGCGGCCGCGACGCTGGTATCGGCGGGTGCGTCCGCATTTTTCGGTAAGAGCGACGGCCTCGCGACGCACGTCGTCGTGTTCTTGTATTTCGAACTCGGTTTGTATGCGGCCGTGCGGATTTTTGCGCCGCGATTCCGCGCGGCGCACACGCTCGTATCGTACGCGGACGGCTCGCGCGTTTTGGAGGGCCGGCTCGAAACGTTCGACGGCGGCATCGTGCCGCTGGGCAAAGGCGGTGCCGTCGCCGGCCTCGCAACGCGCGGCGACAAGAACGCCCTAACGTATTCCGACGACGAATTGCGCATCGAATACGGCCGCGGGACGGCGAAGTACATCACCCCTGAAGGCACGGCCGCCTTCGAACCGGCGGGGACGATGACATCGGGCGGCGAGACGATCGACGGCCGCCGCGACGGCGTTATTTGGATGGTCGCGCTTGCGGTCATCGCGGGGTGTCTCGCGGCGAGCAAGTGGAACGGGCTCTTCGACTATTTCGTCGTGTGGGCGCTCACCGGCGTGGTCGTTCTGCAATCGGTGTGGCCGCGCTTCGTGAGCGCAGGGTATAAAGCCGTCGGCGAAGCCTTCAAAGGCGCGGCCCGACCGGCCGTGTGGGGCAACCCGTTCGGCATTTCCCTCGACATCCTCGTCGCCGGCATGCTGTTTGTCGGAGCGACGATTTATCTCGCGGCCTACATTCCGTATTTGACCTTACCGGTCACGGTGGACGGTAAGATCGTTCACCATTCCCTCGCGGACCTCATCGCGCTGCAGAAGGCGATGTACGGCTATCACTGTTGCGAGAAGACGGTCATGATCTCGGCCGGCGCCCACCATCCGTACGCGTCGAGCTGGTGGCAGTGGCCGTTGCTCGACAAGCCCATATCGTACTACTACCACGACTTCCGCACCGGCGTTGCAACGCAGCAAGCGGAAGGATGTTGCGTCGCCGAGATCATTGCGCTGCCGAATCCGATCGTGTGGTGGCTGGGCCTCGTGTCGGTGCCGATGCTGGCCTGGCTCGCGTGGAAGGAACGCAACAAAGGCTATGCGATTCTGTTCACCGCGTATATGTTCCAATGGCTGCCGTGGATCGGCACGCCGAGGCTCGCGTTCGAATATCACTTTTTCCCGAACCTCGCGATCATCTGCCTCGCGGACGCCGTCTTACTCAAGCGCGTTTGGGACTACGCGCGCGACAACTCCGAGGTCGTGTGGCCGAAGGTGGCGGTCGGAGTCTATTTGCTCTCGGTGGTCGCGGCGTTTGTGTTCTGGTATCCGATTTTGGCCGGGACGCACATCACTTGGCAGGCGTGGGACTCGCGCATGATGCACTGGCTCTTCGGCAACAGCTGGGTATAGGAGCCTGTCGGATTATGCTCGCGCGCGGTGCTGCTGGTTATTTTGATCCGATTTCGAGGAGAGGCGGAGGGAGCATAGCAGCGCTCTGTAACCGAAGGCTCGACGATGAAATCGGCAAAATTGACAGCAGCCCTCCGGGTTGCGTACGGCGCAGGCCGTCAGCTTCGTCTCTCCTCGCTCAAATGACGGTGTCATTCAGCGCTCGTCGATCCTCGCCGTCGGTCTGCGGCGTGCGCAACAACGCGCCCGACCATAGTCCGACAGGCTCCTAAGGGACGCCTATGTCGGGACATTCCAAGTGGCACAACATCAAACTGCGCAAAGGCAAAGCGGATGCGCAGCGCGGCGCGTTATTTACCAAACTGTCGAAAGAGATTATCCTGGCCGCGAAGAGCGGCTCGCCCGATCCCGAGGCGAATTACCGGCTCAAGATGGCTGTCGAGAAGGCGCGCGAAAACAACGTGCCCCAAGACAACATCAAACGCGCGATAGGCCGCGCGGCCGGAGCGGACGGGGCAAAAGACATCGAGGAAATTCGCTACGAGGGTTACGGACCGGCTGGGGTCGCCGCCGTCGTTGACGTCGCGACCGACAATCGCAATCGCACTGCGAGCGAACTGCGCTACATTTTTAGCCGGCACGGCGGTGCGCTTGGAGAAACCGGCAGCGTCGCTTGGATGTTTACGCCGGCCGGTCTGCTCGAAGTCGAGAACGGAAAGCTCGACGAGGATGCCCTGACGGAAGCCGCGCTCGTTGACGGCGTGGTGGACGTGCGCTGGTCGCCCGAAGGGCGCTCCGAAATCGTGACCGAGCCCGGCGCACTCGCGTCGGTGCGCGAAGCGTTGAACGGTAAGAACGTGCGCGTCACCTCGATGGTGCTCGGCGTGGATCCCAAACAGAGCGTCGCGGCTGCCGGCGACGACGTTCGCGCCGTCGTCGAGTTCTTGGATGCGCTCGAAGAGCACGAAGACGTTCAGCGGGTGTTCTCCAACGCGGAACTGGACGCAGCCCAACTGGAAGCGCTGGCGTAGCCGATGTCCGACGCCGGTTCGACCGTTCGCCGCGCGCGTTTCGGCTGGTTTTTCCAGCAAGACTGGTTTCTCGCGATCGCGCTGGCGTTTTTCGTGGGCGTACTCGTCTGGTTCGGCCGCCAAATCGGCGACTTCTTCCAGCCGTCGGCGAAGGAGGTTTCCGCGCCGACGCTCGTCGGTCAGACGGCCGGCGATGCCGAGCGAACGGCGGAACGTTCGCACGTGCAAGCCGTCGTTGTGGCGCATCAACCCAGCGACCGCTATCCCAAGGACTTGGTTATCCGGCAAGATCCGCCGGGCGGTTCGCTCGTGCGCTCCGGGCGGCAGATTTCGATCGTCATCTCGAGCGGCGTGCAGATATTTTCGATGCCGGATTTGCGCTCGGACACGATGCGCGAAGTGGGGTTGGACCTCTCGCACTTCAAATTGCTGCTCGGAAAGACCAAACTCGTGGAGAGCGACGACGTGCCGGCCAATCGCGTCGTCAGTCAGGACCCGCCGCCGCTTTCTTCCGTACGCGTCGGCACGACGGTCAATCTCGAGCTTTCGAAAGGCGGCAAATCTGCCGGCCGCGTTCCGAATTTCGTCAATCTGAACGTTGAGGAGGCGCGCGAGCTTGCGCGCAAGCAGCGGGTGAAACTCGGGCAAATCGTGTGGACGCCGTTCGGCCGTTGGGGGATGCCGCGCGGTTCGATCGTTCGCCAAAGTCCGTCGGCCGGAACGCCCCTCGAACCGGGCGGCGACGTATCGCTGCAAGTGAGCGCGGGGCCTCGCGAGTCGGGCTATCTCGTGCGGCAGGTTCACGCGACCGCCGTCGTTCCCGACAATCAGACCGACCCGACCAGAGCGCAGGCCGTTCGGGTGCAAGTCCGCGACGAAACGGGCACGTGGAACGTCTACGACACCTTTGCGACGCCGAAACAACGGCTCAACTTCAACCTGACGGTGATCGGCACCGCCGAGCTCGAAATGTACGTCAACAACGAGTTGCTCAGCTCGTCGCGGCTCGGCACCGAACCCGCGATGCAAGAACGTCAGCAGATGGGACCCGCGCCCGCAACCGTTGGGCCGATCAAACCCGCCGCCAAAAGGTCGCCGTGATCAAGATCGCGCCGTCCCTGTTGTCGGCGGATTTCAGCCGGATCGCCGAGCAAGTCGCGACGGTAGAACGTGGCGGCGCGGACTATCTCCATCTCGACGTGATGGACGGGCGCTTCGTTCCGAACATCACCTGGGGTCCGAAGATCATCGCCGATCTGCGCAAACTCTCGCCGCTCGCTTTCGACGCGCATCTGATGATTGTCGAGCCTGAACGGTACGTCGAAGACTTTCGCAAGGCGGGCGCCGACGTGATCACCGTGCATTGGGAGGCGACCGTCCACGCGCAGCGCCTCCTTGCGCACATCCGTTCGCTCGGCGCGAAGGCGGGCCTCGCGCTAAATCCGGCGACGCCGGTTTCGTTTGTCGAGGACGTCATCGAGGATCTGGACTTGCTGCTCGTCATGAGCGTCAATCCGGGGTTTGGCGGGCAATCGTTCTTGCCGGTCGCGCTGAAGAAGATCCGCGAAGCGCGCGCGTTGATCGACGCACGCAATCCGAACTGCGAACTGGAAGTGGACGGCGGCATCGGGCGCGCGAACATTGCGGAGGTCGTCGAGGCCGGTGCATGCGTCATCGTCATGGGCTCGAGCATCTTCGGGACGGCCGATCCCGGGGCCGAGGTCGGCGCGATGCGTAAACTCGCCGGGAGCGCTCGCTGACCGAAGACGCGCTGATCGCGGCGTTACGCGCGATCGTCGAGGTACCGGTCGCGGGCGCGCGCGCGCCGATCGCCGGCATCGGAGACGACGCCGCGGTCTGGCAGCCGTCGCGCTCGCACCTCTCCGTTGCGACAACGGACGCGCTCGTGGACGGCGTCCACTTTGCAAGCGATGCGATGAATCCGCGCGACGTCGGTCACCGTGCGATGGCTGCGAACCTGTCGGATGTTGCGGCGATGGGCGCGCGCCCGGTGCTTGCGACGATCGCGCTTGGCGTGTCGGATGCGATTGACGAAGATTGGATCTTAGCGTGTTACCGCGGGCTCGATGCGCTCGCGCGGGCGAACCGCACGAGCATCGTGGGCGGCGACATCGTGCGCGCACAGGCTGCGTTCTTGTCCATCACGATCGTCGGCGAAGTGCGGCGGTCGAACCTCAAGCGCCGCAGCGGTGGACGGCCGGGGCACGTGCTGGCGACGACGGGACCGCTCGGCGCGAGCCGCGCGGGTTTGGAATTGACGCGCCGTTCGCTCGACCTCGATGACGCGGCGCGCGCTGCTGCGGAAGAAGCGTTTGCGCGACCGCGGCCCCGGCTCGCCGAGGGCACGTGGCTCGCGGCATCGGGGCACGTGCACGCGATGATGGATTGTTCGGACGGACTTTCGACCGATCTCGGCCGGCTGGCGTCGGCCAGCGGGTGCGGCGCGACGGTGGAATCAGTGCCGATCGCGCCGGCTGCCGCCGCCGTGGCGGCCGCGGCCGGCGGCGACGCCTTCGATTACGCGCTCAACGGGGGCGAAGACTTCGAGTTATTGGTGGCCGTGGGTGCTCGGGCGTTCTCCCACCTGGCGCAGCGGTTTGCCGTGCGCTTCGGCCGGCCGCTCGAGCGCGTAGGCACCCTGGACGCCGAGCCCGGCCTGCGCCTAAGAGTGCCGGAAATGGAACCGCGCGACCTGAAGCCGCGCGGTTGGGATCATTTGGCAGGCTAGCCCGCGAGCTAGGCTCGCTTGACCCGCCGGGAGCGCAAGCACTGCGTGCAGACCCGCAGGGTCTTGTGCGTCCCGCGATCGTCCACCCGAACGGGCTGAAGGTTCGGCAGCCAGCGGCGCTTCGTCTTATTCATGGCGTGGCTGACGTTATTGCCGGCCATCGGTCCCTTGCTACAAACATCGCAGCGCTTGGCCATTGTGCTCGTCCTATCTCTGAAAATCGAATGCTCGGGGATCTACTCCCGAGCGCAACCCGAGTACTTTATCACGCCGGCGGCCTGGATTCAATGACCGAAGGACATGTGAGATGGTTAAGCCTTCCGCTTTTTGCGTTGCTCGCGAACTCGTGCCGGGACGCTCAGAAGAGCGATCCGTCGACCGGCTAAAACCTCCGTGTAAAGGACAGTGGCCGCAAAGGAACGTCCCTCGTCATAGACTGTTGTTCGGAGCGAGCTTTTCCTTGCCAAAAAGCGTCAAATATGATACTATATACGAAGAATAGACCTAAAACAAGTCATATATGATGCTTTTTGAACCGCTCTCGACGCGCGCCATTCGTCAACGGATAGGACGACGTGCGCGTGACGCTCGCTTGGCAGCTCGCCGATCGCAAGCAGAACTTGCGAAAGCTGCCGGCGTTTCGCTTCCGACGCTCCGGCGTTTTGAAGCCGGGGCGAGCGTTACTCTCGACGTTGTCATTCGGGTAGCAATTGCGCTTAATTGCGAACGAGAACTGCGTGAACTCTTCCCTCCGCCCGACTTACGAACGATCGATGATGTTCTGAAGCGAAAGCATGTGCCTCGTCGGGCCCGCGCTTTGTGACCGACGTATTAACTGTTAGCTTTGGATTTTCGCCCGGTAAGCGGATTCCGATTGGCCGGCTCGCGTTGGACGAGAATGATCCCGTGTTCGAATATGATGGCGGATTTGCGAGCTAGGGATTATCACTCAATCCTGCGTTTCCAATCGCTCCAGGATTGCTGCGAGCTCGTAATCCACGAGCCTTTCGAGGATTGCATGGGGTCTTTGCTGATAGTCTGCCCGACGCTTGGGGCGAACTACTGTTAGACCGAAGGCTTCGTCACGCAAATGTTTCGATCTCTGCGATAACCGTTCTGGATCGCCTGGCCTTCGTCGGCAAGAGCGGGCGCGGGGCGCTTGTTTTCGAGCCACCTGAAGAAGGCGATGGTGGGACCCATGCTGTGGACCTCGATCGTCTCGCGAAGGAAGCAGATGAAGTCTTTGATGGGAACGAGGACGACTTTCTGCGAGAAATCGAGAGGTTGGGGGGCTCGTCGGGCGGTGCTCGCCCCAAGGTCCAGGTGGCGCTTGACGACTCGGGTCATGCACGAACGGACGAAGATTCTTTGCCTCCAAACTTTACGAGCTGGATCGTGAAGTTTCATTGTAC
>JACRTZ010000088.1 GCA_014304965.1 Vulcanimicrobiota bacterium
CTCGAAACGATCTTGGAAAATATGGGCGTCAGCGGCGTGACGATTCGCTATTACGCGCGTAGCGAAGGCGAGTATCTCGAAGTGGACGGCCCGGATCTCGCCAACTTGATCGGCCGGCACGGGCACACGCTCGAAGCGCTCAATTTGGTGTTCAACAACGTCGTCAACGCCGGCGTCAAGAACAACCGTCACTACTTCACGATCGATGCGGAGGGCTATCGCGCGCGGCGCGCCGATATGCTGAAGGGGTTGGCGCTCGCCACCCTCGAGCGCGCGATTCGCGACAAAAAAGCGATCGCGCTCGAGCCGATGTTGCCGTCCGAGCGGAAGATCATCCACTTGGCGCTCGCGGAGAATCCGTTCGTGACCACCGAGTCATCCGGTGCCGAGCCGGAACGGCGCGTCGTCGTTTCACCCCGCAACGTCTGAGCCCCGCGACACGATCGCCGCGCTCGCGACCGCGCCCGGCCGCGGGGCGATCGCGATCGTGCGCGCGAGCGGGCCGCAGGCGCTTACGCTCGCGCGCCGCTTGTTCCGGCCGGTCGCGCCGCGCGGCGACTTACAGCCGCGCCTGGCGACGTTCGGCGCGATTGTCGGAACGGACGGAACCCAACTCGACGAAGGTCTTGCGCTGTATTTCGCCGCGCCGCACAGCGCGACGGGCGAAGACGTTCTCGAGCTGCACGTGCACGGTTCGCCGGCGGTCGCGCGCGACGTTCTGATCGCGATGTTCGCTGCGGGCGCGCGTCGCGCGGAGCCCGGAGAGTTTACGCGCCGCGCATTCGAGTCGGGCAAGATCGATCTGCCGCAAGCCGAGGCGGTCGCGGATCTCATCGCTTCCGAATATGCCGCAGCCGCGCGCGCCGCGGCGGCGCGGCTGTCCGGCGGCCTCGCGCAGCGCGTGGACGAACTTCGCGCCGCGCTCGAGGACGCGCTTGAAGAACTGAGCGCATCGCTCGACTTCCCGGACGAAGTGGAAGCGCCGTCGGCCGAACGGCTGCGCGCTTGCATCGACGGCGTGCGCGCAGGCATCGGCGCGTTATCGGCAACGTACGAGCGCGGCCGGCTGATCCGCGAAGGCGCGGCGGTGGCGATCGTCGGGCCGCCGAACGCCGGCAAATCGTCGTTGCTCAACGGCTTGCTCGAAAACGATCGCGCGCTCGTCTCGGAGATTCCCGGAACGACGCGCGACACGATCGAGGAAGCGATCGGCATCGGCGGCATCGCCGTCCGCTTAATCGACACCGCCGGCATTCGCGCGCGCGCCGGCCGTCTCGAAGCGGCGGGCATCGCGCGCACCGAACGCGCGCTCGCCGATGCCCGCCTCGCGCTCGTCGTGGTTGACGGATCGGCGCCGCTCGGCGAGAACGCGCAAGCGTTGCTGGCACGCACGCGCGCTCGCGAACGCGTCGTCTTTTTCAACAAATCCGATCTCGGCCGAAGCGGCTACGACCGGCGCGCGGAGCCCGAGCGCGCCGCGCTGTTCGGATCGGTGCGCGATCCGGCGTCCCTCGACGCCGTGCGCGCGGCGCTTGAAGCCGCGCTCGCGACGAACGAGATGATCGATCTCGCCCGCCCCCATCTCGGCACGGCGCGCCAAGCCGCCGCTCTGCTGGCGGCGGATCGAGCGCTCGCGGCTGCGCAGGCGACGCTCGACGCCGAAGCGCCGGTGGATCTGGTCTCGGGGGATCTCATGCTGGCCGTTCGCGCGCTCGGCGAATTGACGGGACGCGAAGCCGACGAACGGCTGCTCGACGCGGTCTTCGCGCGGTTTTGCATCGGCAAATGAATCGCTCGTCGAAGGCCGCCGTCATGCGAAGCGATGACGCGGGCGTAATCGTGGTCGGCGGCGGCCATGCCGGGCTCGAAGCGGCGCTTGCGAGCGCGCGCCTCGGCGTGCCGACGCTGCTCGTAACGGGCGACCCCGAACGGATCTGCACGCTCGCGTGCAATCCGTCGGTGGGCGGCAGCGCGAAGGGACAGCTCGTTCGCGAAATCGATGCGCTCGGCGGCGAGATGGGGCGCCTCATTGACGGCTGTTCGTTGCACGTGCGTTTTTTGAACGAGTCGAAGGGCCCGGCGGTGCGCGCGCTGCGCGCGCAGGCCGATAAAGCGGCCTACGTGCGGCTCGCGACGGAGGCGGTGCGCGGGCGCCCGTACCTCGACGTGATCGAGGGGTTGGTGGACGATCTGATCGTCGAGTTCGGGGCGGTGCGCGGCGTCATGACGAGCGACGGGCGGACGTACCGAGCGCCTGCGGTCGTGCTCGCGACCGGCACATTCTTGGGCGGGCGCATTTTTCGCGGCGAGTTCAGCGAACCGGCGGGGCGCCTGGGCGAAGCACCTGCCGCGCGCTTGGCCGACGCACTGCGGCGACTCGGCTTTCCGACCGGCCGCCTGAAAACCGGCACGCCGCCGCGCGTTTCGCGCCGGAGCCTCGACTTTTCGGCGATGCGCGAGCAGCCGCCGAGCCCGCTGCCGCTGATGTTTTCGTATCGCAGTGCGCCCGCGTTCGCCGGCCCGCAGCGCGCCTGTCACATCGTAACCACGAACGCGCAAACGCACGCGCTGGTGCGCGCAAACCTGCACCGCTCGCCGCTCTACGGACTCGATCTCATTCGCGGCATCGGTCCGCGCTATTGCCCGTCCATCGAAGACAAGGTCATCAAGTTCGCGCACAATCCGAGTCACCTGATCTTCATCGAGCCCGAGGGCTGGGACACGGATTCGACCTACGTCGGCGGCTTTTCAACGTCGCTTCCCGCCGACGTGCAGGAAGAAATGCTGCGTACCTTACCCGGGTTGGAAAACGTCGCGATGCTGCGCGCCGGCTACGCCGTCGAATACGATCACGTGCCGCCGGTCGAACTGCGTGCGTCGCTCGAAACGCGTCGCGTCGCGGGCTTGTATCATTGCGGCCAACTGAACGGAACGTCGGGCTACGAAGAAGCGGCCGCGCAAGGACTCATCGCGGGACTCAACGCCGCGCGCTCGGTACAAGGCCGTCCGCCGGTAATCCTCGAGCGTTCGCAAGCCTACATCGGCGTGATGATCGACGACCTCGTCACCAAAGGCGTTGACGAGCCGTACCGCATGCTGACCTCGCGCGCCGAGCATCGCGTCATCTTGCGTCACGACAACGCGGACCTGCGCCTCTCGCCGCTCGGGCGCGAAATCGGTTCGCTGCCGGAAGCGGATTACGAGGCCTTCGCCGCGCGCCGCGACCGTCTGGACGCCGCGCTCGGGCGGGCGCGAACGACGCGTTTGCGGCGAGCCAACGCTCCGAACGCGACCACTGCCGCCGAGGTCCTCAAGCGGCCCCATACGACGTTCGCGGACGTGAAAGACGCGTTGCCCGGCGTGGACGACGAGACCGGCGAACGCGTGGACGTCGAAATAAAACTCGAAGGCTACGTGCAGCGCGCGGCCGGCGACATCGCGCGTTTCGCGCGCGACGAACGCGCCGTTCTGCCCGAAGATTTTTCCTATGAAGCGTTGCGCGCACTGTCGCGCGAGGCGATGGAAAAGCTCTCGTTGCACCGCCCGCGTTCGCTCGGCGCCGCCGGGCGCATTCCCGGCGTGACGCCTGCGGATCTCGCGGTGTTGTCGGTGCACGTAACGCGTTTGCGCGCGACGGCCGTCTGAACGCAAGCGACGTTTTCGCCGCGCTCGGGGACGCGGCGCTCGAGCCCGCCGCGCGGGATCGCGTCGCGGCCTACGGGGAACTGCTGCTCGACACGAACCGCCGCGTCAACCTGACCGCGGCGCGCGACCCGCAAGCCTTTGCGGCGCACGTTCGCGATGCGCTGACCCTCGCGGCGCTCGTGCGCGATCCGCTCGTCGACGTGGGCAGCGGCGGCGGCTTTCCCGCCATCGTGCTTGCGATTGCAACCGGCGTGAACGTCACGCTGATCGAGTCGGTGCGCAAGAAAGCCGATTTCCTCGCACGCGTGCTGGCGGAACTCGGGATTGCGGGCCGCGTCGTCGCCGAACGGGCCGAAATCGCCGGGCACGATCCGCATTTGCGCGAGACGTTCGCCTCGGCGACCGCGCGCGCGGTAGCAAGCGCGCCGGTCTGCTTGGAACTGACCTTTCCGCTCTTGCGGGTGGGCGGCATCGCCCTCTTGCAGCGCGGCGCGGCCGAGCCCGGCGAGCAGGCCGCGGTCGAAGACGCGGCGCTCGTGCTCGGCGCCGGAACGACGGAGGTCGTGACGCTCGCGGGTAATCGCCGCATCGTGCTCGCGACCAAACAGGCGCCGACGCAGTCGCGCTTCCCGCGCCGCCCAGGAATTCCCGAGCGGCGACCGCTCGGCGGGCACGGTCGGGGGTAATCAGGAATGATTCTCATTATTAAATATGCCTGACGAGGCTTCGCCAAGGACCTGGGCGGAAACCGTTACGGCGGCCGACGCCGAACTGACGCGGCTGGTGCCCTCCGGGTCGCTATACGCGGTCGGCGGGCGCGTGCGGGACGAAATCCGCTCCGAGCTCGACGGGGTCTCGCGTCCGGCGAAAGACCTCGACTACATCGTGACCGGAATTGAGGGCGACGAATTGCTGGCGCGGCTCCGCGCCGGAGGGCGTGCGGACCTCGTCGGGGCATCGTTTGCCGTCGTCAAGTGGACCGTCGGCACGATTACCGCGGATGTCGCGCTGCCGCGCCGCGAGCGCTCGACGGGCGTCGGGCACCGCGACTTTGCCGTCGAGGCGGGTCCGCAGGTAAGCCTCGAGGACGACCTCGCCCGGCGCGACTTCCGCATGAACATGGTTGCGCGCGCGTTACCGGCGCGGACGATCGTGGACCCCTACGCCGGGGCAGCCGACATCGCGGCGCGCCGCATCGACATCCTGCGGGACGAAGCGTTCGCGGAAGATCCGCTGCGCCTGCTACGGGCGGCTCAGTTCGCGGCCCGTTTCGCGTTCGCGCCGAGCGAGCGCGCGTTCGCCGCAATGCGTGCGGCCGCGCCGCTGGTCGCGACGGTGTCCCCCGAGCGCGTGCGCGACGAGCTCGCGAAGCTGCTCGAACTCGCCGGCCGCCCCTCGATCGGCTTCGAACTGCTGCGCGAAACCGGAGTGCTGGCGTCCGTGCTGCCCGAGCTCGTCGAGGGCGTGGGGATCGAACAAAATGAGTACCACGCCTTCGACGTCTACCGCCATACGATCGCCGTGCTCGATGCAACGCCGCCAGGCGACCTCGTCTTGCGCCTGGCTGCGCTTTTCCACGACATCGCCAAGCCGCGAACGAAGATGGGGCCGCATTTCTACGGCCACGAGAATGTTGGTGAGACCCTGACGCGCGCGGCGTTGGAGCGGCTGCGTTTTCCCAACGACGTTATCGAGCGCGTCGCAGGGCTCGTCAAGCATCATATGTACGCGGCCGACCCGGAGCTCGCTCCAGGGACGATCCGCCGCTTCGTGCGGCGGGTCGGCCCGGAGAACCTCGATCGCCAGTTCGCCCTGCGAGCAGCCGACGTCGCCGGCAGCGGGCTGCCGGCGCGCGGACGGAGCAACGAGGCGTTCGAAGCGCGCGTGCGGGAGGTGGTCGCCGCGCGCCCGCCCCTCGCCGCGAAGGATCTTGCGGTCGGCGGCCGGGACGTGATCGCTGCGGCCGTTCGGGCGGGGCGTCTGCCGGCCGAGTCCGCCGGCGGCCCGCTGGTCGGCGAAGTGCTCAAGAAGTTGCTCGAAATCGTCCTCGATCGCCCCGAACTGAACAGCCGCGAGCACCTGCTAGCGGTACTGGCGGACGAGTTCCCGGTCCGCTAAGGGCGTTCCACGGGGAACACTTTAGGGCGACCCGAACCTCAAAACGTGCCCCCTCCGTTGCCTCTTGCGCTCGAGCGACCTTAGTGAACGGCGCAGGTTTTTCGCATGGTGAAAAAACCGTGGTCGAGCCCTCCGTCCGTTCGCCGCGGATCATCGCGATCGTCAACCAAAAGGGCGGCGTCGGGAAGAGCACGACCGCGGTCAACCTCGGGGCCTCCCTCGCGCTGCTCGGCCGCAAGGTCTTGCTCGTCGACATCGATCCGCAAGGTAACACCACGAGCGGCCTCGGCGTGGACAAGCGCGAGCTGACCAACGACACCTACGCCTTGCTGCTGCTGGGCGCGCAGATCGAAGCGACGATTTTGCCGACCGCGGTACCGGGACTCGAATTGATACCCGCAACGATCAACTTGGCCGGCGCCGAAATCGAACTCGTGTCCACGCTATCGCGCGAAACGCGTCTCAAGCAGGCGCTTGCGCACGTCAGCGCGCGCTACGATTTCATCTTCATCGATTGTCCGCCGTCGCTCGGCCTCTTAACACTCAATGCATTGACTGCCGCCGACGAAGTGTTGATTCCGGTGCAAGCCGAGTATTACGCGCTCGAAGGTCTCTCGCAATTGACGACCGTCGTGCGCCGTATCCGCGAAGCGCTCAATCCGCAACTGACGATTACCGGCGTGCTTGTGACGATGTACGATGCGCGCACGAAACTTGCGGGCGAAGTGCTCGAAGAAGTGAACAAGCATTTTCCGACGCAGGTGTTTCGCACGCAGATTCCGCGCAACGTGCGGCTCTCCGAAGCGCCCTCCTACGGCAAGCCGGTCGTGCTCTTCGACGTCAAGAGCCGGGGCGCGCAAGCGTATCTTTCGCTGGCCCGCGAGGTCGCGGGCGTATGAGCGTGCGGCGCGGACTCGGGCGCGGGCTGGGCGCACTGCTCGGCGAAGATCGCCGCGATGCGCCGGCGGGCACGCCGCTTGGCGACATTCGCGTGGATGCGATCCGGCCCAATCCGCAGCAGCCGCGGCAAACGTTCGACGGCGAAGCACAAGGCGAGCTCGAAGCGTCCATTCGCGAACTTGGCGTACTGGTCCCGATCATCGTGCGCCGCTTGCCGGGAGAATCCGAGACGTACGAGTTGATCGCCGGCGAACGGCGCTGGCGCGCGGCCGCGGCCGCGCACCTGCCGTCGATCCCCGCGATGGTGCGCGAAGCCGACGATCGCGCGAGCCTCGAAGTTGCGATCGTCGAAAACTTGCAGCGCGAAGATCTCGATCCGCTCGAAGAAGCGATGGGCCTGCGCCATCTGATGGAAAAATATCAGTTCACGCAAGAACGGCTCGCCGAGCGCATCGGCAAGAGCCGTCCCGCGGTTGCCAACGCCTTGCGGCTCCTTGGTCTCTCCGATCCGATCAAGACGCTCTTGCGCGCGGGCTCGATCTCGTTCGGCCACGCGCGCGCGTTGCTGGCGGTCGATCCCGCGATTCGCGAAGCGCTCGCACAGCGCATCGAACGCGACGGTTTGACCGTTCGCGACGTTGAACGTCTGGGGCGCGCACGTCCCGAACGCCGCGCCAAAGCGGCATCTCCGGCGGCGCCCTCGCCGGACGTCGAAGCCGTGATCGCGCGCTTGCGTTACCGGCTCGGCGCGCCCGTTGCCATCGTGTCCGGGACCGGGCGCGGAGGCAAGCTCGAAATTCGCTACTCCGATGCCGACGATCTCGCTCGCGTCGTCGACTTGCTCTTACTCGAGGAATGATGATCCGTCGTTTGATGTTCGCGGCC
>JACRTZ010000296.1 GCA_014304965.1 Vulcanimicrobiota bacterium
CTCGCGGGCATGCCGGGGCTGGTGCGGGTATTTCTGACGGCGAGCGTCGCCTGGCGCACGGAGCGCTTGATGGAAAGCTTCCATTTCACGCGCGAACGGGCCGCTGCCGAACTGGTGCGCACCGACGCCGCACGCCGCCGCGTCGCAAAGGACCACTACAAGATGACGTGGGGCGACCCGCGCAATTACGATCTCATCCTCGACACCGAACGGTTCGGCGTCGAGGGGACGGTGAGTATCGTGGTCGCGGCCGTCCGTATCGCCGCGTCCGCGTGAGCGTTAGCCGCCCGCCCGTTATGCTGGAAACCCGCTCGCCGGAAAAGCGCGCGGGCATCCTCACCCCATTTCGCTATCGCGATTTCCGGCTGTTGTGGATGGGTTTTGCGGTTTCCAACCTCGGAACGTGGATGCAGTTCACGGCGCTCGGCTATTTGGTCGTCGCGATGGCTGGTTCGGCGACGCGGGCCGCCCTGTACGTCGGGATTTTGGGCGCGGCGTCGGCGGTGCCGGTCGTCTTGATTTCCCCGTTTGCGGGCGTCGTCGCGGACCGCTTTCCGCGCCGGCTCGTCTTGACGCTGACCAATTCGGCGATCGTGCTGATCGCGCTCGCGCTCGCGGTGCTCGAAGGCGCAAAGATGCTGACGGTCTGGGAGATCTTTCTTTTCTCAGGCCTGCGTTCTACCACGGCAGCATTCGACGCACCGGCGCGTCAAAGCTGGGTTCCGCTGCTCGTTCCGCGCGAGTACGTGGGGAACGCGATCGGGCTTAATTCGATCGCATTCAACGGGCCGCAAGTGATCGGCCCGCCGATCGCCGGCATCTTGATTTCGACGGTGGGCGCGGCAGCCGCATTCTACGTCAACGCAGTTTCGACGGTTGCCGTGCTGATCGCGTTGTTCTTCATGGCGCCCTCGCCGCCGAGTTCGACGGCGCGCGAAGGCATCTTCGCATCCATCGCCGCCGGGCTGCGCTTTTTGTTCACGCACCCGGTGTTGCGCTCGGTCCTGCTCCTGTTGCTCGTAACGTCTTTGCTGGTGCGTCCGTACGGCCAGCTGTTGCCGGCGTATGCCGCCCACGTCGTGTTCGTAGACGCGCGCGGTTTGGGCGTGCTCTTCGCCGCGAGCGGCATCGGGGCGATCCTCGGTTCGCTCGTCACCGCGATGGTCGGCAGCCATCGGCGCGGCTTCGTGTGGTTCCTCAGCGCGGTGCTGATGTCGGTCGGCGCGGTGGTACTCGGTCTCGTCCATTCGTTTGCCGTGTCGCTCGTGACGCTCGTGGTGATCGGCGCGTCCATCTTGAGTTTCGCGGGGAGTTCTAACGTCTTGCTGCAAACGCTGTCGCCCGACGACATGCGCGGGCGCGCGATCTCGGTGTTCTCGATGATCATGCTCGGCATCGTGCCGGCCGGCTCGCTCGTGCTGGGCGCCCTTGCGTCGGCGATCGGCCTCGATCGCGCGATCGTTGCGGGAGGCGTCGTCTCGCTCGCAACTGCGATCTGGATTTATTGGAGCGATCCGGCGCTGCGTCGCGTCTAGCGGGCGAAAGGCGGCCTCGTCCTCGGGGCGGAATCGTTCTTCGCATCCGTTTGCGTTCGTGAAACACGTTGAGTTGAAAGGATGGAGCCCCGTGAAAGTTCGTTTTGCAGCGGCCCTTTTTACGCTGGCGCTCGTGATGGGCTCGGCCGCTTCGGCCGCGCCGAATACCAAAGCCATGCTCGCGCCCATCGATTCGCTGGTCGCCGCGCTCAATGCCGTGGACGCTGCGGCGGTCGGTGCGCTCTACACGGCCGACGGCTCGCTCCTCGATGAGTTCCCGCCCTTTCAGTGGCACGCACCCAGGGGCGCGGTGTCGTTCATGAAAGACTTCGGCGCGTTTACCAAAGCGGAGGGCGCCAGCGATTTCGTTGTGAAGCGCTCGGCTCCGAAGACCGTTCATCCCACGAAGGATGGCGCGATGGGCTACCTCGTCGTCCCGATGACGATCACGTACAAACTCAAAGGTAAGCCCCAAACCGAGATGGGCTTGTGGACCTTCATCGTCGTCAAGGCGGCCGGATCGTACAAGATCAAAGCGTCCGCGTGGGCGACGATCTCCGACACGGGCGGCTAGCCGCGGCTACCACGATCAGGCTCGGCGCGGTCGCGCTCTTCGCATGCGCGCTCGCTTTCGCCGCGTGCCGCGACACCGTTGCGCGAGCTTCGCCGGCGGTGCGCGGTCCCGCGCTGCCCAGGCCGGCACACGTCGTCGTCGTGGTGGAGGAGAACAAGTCGTTCTGGCAGATCGACGGCAACAAGAGCGCGCCGGCGATCAACGCGTTGATGAAACGGGGCGCCGTGTTCACGAACTCGCACGGCGTCACGCACCCGAGTTTGCCGAACTACTTCGCGCTCTTCGCCGGCCTGACGAACGACAACGGCGACGGCTGCCCGGCGACCGGTATCGCGAAAAACGCCCCGAATCTGGCGAGCGAAATGCTCGCCACGGGGCATTCCTTTGCGGCATATTCTGAAGCGTTGCCCGAAGCGGGCTGGACCGGCTGCGCGGCCGGAACGTACGGCCGAAAGCACGCGCCGTGGGTCCATTTCAGCAACGTGCCCTCGGCGCTGCACCGGCCGCTGAGTGCCTTGAAATCGTTCGATACGTTGCCGACCCTGACGTTCGTCATTCCCGACGTTGAGGACGACATGCATTCGGGTTCGATCGCGCGCGGCGACGATTGGTTTGCCAAGCACGTTAGTCCGCTGGTTGCGTGGGCGTACGCGCACGACGCGCTCGTGGTCCTCACGTGGGACGAGGGGCTCGACGCGCAAAATCACGTTGCGACGATGTTCGCCGGTCCGATGGTGCGCCCGGGAAAATACGACGAATTCGTGGATCACTACCGCGTGCTGCGCACGCTCGAAGACATGTACGGGCTTGCACCGGCGGGGCGGAGCAAAGCGGTGCAGCCGATCTCCGACTGCTGGCAATCCGGCGCCGTGGGCTTCCTCGGCCCGTAGCGCACGTCGTGCGCTACGATGCAATCGTCGCGGGCCTTGGCGGCATGGGCGGTGCGATCGCGGCGCACGCATCCGCGGGCGGGCTGCGCGTTCTGGGACTCGATCGTTTTCCGCGCGGGCACGATCTCGGCGCGTCGAGCGGTGGAGCGCGCATGATTCGAAGGGCGTACTTCGAGCGTCCGGCCTACGTGCCGCGCGTCGAGCGTGCGTACGAACTGTGGCACGATTTGGAAACGCGGACGGGGGCGCAGCTGCTCTTTCCGTGCGGCGTACTGCTGGCCGGGCATCCGGACAGCGCCATCCTGGCCGGCGCTCTGGAGAGCGCCGCGCGCCACGGCGTGCCGATCGAACGGCTCGATGCCGCGGACATCGCTCGCCGGTTCGCCGCATTTCGCCCGCGCGCCGATGAAGCCGGCGTTTTCGAACCGGGCGCGGGCTTCCTGATCGCGGAGCGCGCAACCGCGGCCCATCTCGCCATGGCGGAAGCGCACGGCGCCGACCTGCGGTTCGAGTGCGCGGTCGCGGGTTGGGAGGCAAGCGATGCGGGCGTTCGCGTCCGCGTCGCATCGGGCGAGACGTTCGAAGCCGGGAAGCTTGCGCTCGCGTTCGGTCCGTGGTTCGACGGCTTCGCGAACGATCTCGGCGTCGAGCTGCGAATACAACGCAACGTGCAGTGCTTATTCGACGCGGCCGAGCCGCGCTTCGCGCCCGGCGCGATGCCGGGTTTTCTCGTGGACCGCGCGGAGTATCCGGCGCCGCTCTACGGTTTTCCGAATTTCGGAGCGGGCCTCAAGGCGGCGTTTCACGGCTTCGGCGCGACGACGCGAGCGGACGAACTCGATCGCTTCCTATCGGCCGCCGACGCCGAACCGTTGCGCGAACATCTCGACGCCTGGGTTCCCGGCGCCGCGTCGCACGCGGCCGGCGGAAAAGTCTGCATGTACGCGCTGACGCCGGATGAAGATTTTGCGATCGGCGCTCATCCCGATTTGCCGAACGTCGTCGTCGCCGGCGGCTTTTCGGGTCATGGCTTCAAATTCGCAAGCGTCGTCGGAGAAATCGGCGCCGACCTTCTCATAAACGGCGCAACGCACCACGACATCGCGTTCCTCTCGCCGTCGCGCTTCGCGGCTGCGCGTTAGCGAGCGGCGGTGGCGACGTCGCGGAGCGCTTGATCGAAGCGCGTCAGGATCGAATAGCGGTGCAGCAGTAACATGCTTGACGAATCGCCGGCGTTGCCCCAATCCTCCGTAAAACCGAGAACGTAGCCGCTTCGCGCAGCCAGGCGCGCGAGCCGTTCATCGTAATTGTCCTCGGGATAGACGAGCGCGTACACCGGCTTTCCGAGCCGATGCTCGAGCGAGAACTTCGAGAGCGTAAACTCGTGTAGGACGGTGGTAGCGGGCAGCGGCCGTAAGTCGGGTGGATGGTTGGCCGTCAGGCTCTGCACCGAGATGAGACCGGTGCGCACCATCGCTTGCAGTTGCGGCCACGTGTTGTGTCGCTTGGTCGTCGTTTTCCCGACGAAGTTCGAGTGCACGAACAGCGTCGCCGGAAACTTGTATTTGACGAGCAGCGGCAGCGCGTTCTCGTACAGGCCGTGCCCGTTGTCGTCGAAAGTCAAGACGAGCGGCTTCTTGGGCAGGGGCGCGCCGCGCTGCAGGTGGTCGCGCAGCATGTCGAGCGATACGACGCTGAAGCCGCCGCTGCGGATCGCTTCCAATTGCGTCCGAAATGTCGCAACCTCGGTGTCGAACCAGACTTCTTTGGGCGTGACCACGTCGTGCCAGACGAGGACCGCCACGTAGGGGACCTTCGCGGCCGCCGCGATCTGCGGAAGCGGCGCGTCCGCTCGCGCGATCGCCGGCCAGACGCTTGCGACGGCGAGGAACGTAAGGATCGTGCGAAGGCGACGCATGCTCGGAAGTGGTGCGACGGGGGCCGCGGCGAATCCCCGCAGCTTGCGATGAGCAGGTTTACTCCCGTTTTGTCGGCCGGGCGGTTCGGAACGCGCGGCCGTCTTCTTGTCGGTCTCGCGGTTGCCGTTGCGCTCGCAATCGCGATCGTTGCAGGCATTTTTGCACGCGAACCGCTCGAGCGCGCCGCGCTGACGGCGGGCCTGCGCGGAGCGACGGGTTATGCGATTTCACTTGATCGCGTCTCGCACGCGAACGGCGGACTCGTGCTTTCGGGTTTCCACGCGCGGTCGCAAGGCGGTGCGATCGTCGTGGACGCCGCGCGCATTGCCATCGTGCGAGGTGCCGGCCGGCTGCGGCTGGACGTGTACCGTCCGCACGTCGCGGTACTTCCGGATCGCCTGCGGGGCAACGAACGCACCGGGTTGCTTCACGCTGCCGAGGGGTTACACGTGTACGACGTCGCGATCGACGCGCGCGTGCGCGAAGGGAGCGCGGTCCTTGCGAGCGGCGAGATTCCCGTCGTTGACGCCGCCTTCGTCGGCGTCGCGGGCAACGTTCGGCTGTCCGAACACACCCTCCAATATGATCTGCATGCGGCCCTGCGCGAGGACGACGGCTCGTATCCGATCGTGGCTTCCGCACGTTCAGCCGGCTACGGACCGCCGGCGATCCGCTGGACTGCGACGCGGCTGCCCGTCGTGCCGTTCGCGCGCGCGATTCCGCCGGACGCGCAAGTGCGCGTCACGGGCGGCACACTTTCCGAGGTCACCGTGAGCAACGGTCCCTCGGGCGTGGTGCGATTCGACGCGCAGTTAAGCGGCGGCGACATTGAATTCGCGAACGGCGCGCTGCACGAAGTGCGCGACCTTCATGGCGACGTCGCGCTTTCGGAAAACGCCTACGGAAGCAGCGGTTTGAAAGGAACGCTCGACGGCGTACCGCTCGAAATTGCGGGCGAAGCGCGCGGACTTCGCGATCTGCGCGCCCTCGCGCGGCTCGCGGTAGCGGCCGAGGGGGAGCCTGCACTGACCGGCGTGCGGCTCGAAGCGACCGCGCCCGGCGTCGCGTACACGCAGTTCGCTTTCACGACCGAGCACGGGCCGCTCGCCGTGAGCTTGGTCCTGATCGATCCGCGCGAGACGACGTTGCACTTCAACACCGCCATCGCAGAAGACAGGGTGAACTCGGGCGGCGAGCGCACCTCGGCGATGGGCGTCCGCACCAAAGCGGTCGCCGGCGTCAACGGCGACTACTTCGATATCGGACGCAGTTACGCGCCCCAAGGCATGCTCATTCGCGATGGCGAGATCGTGCGGGGTCCGACCGATCGCTACGCGCTGGTCATCCGCCGCGACAATTCGGTCGAATTCGGCGAGTACCGCATGCACGGCAGCGCGAAGACGGGTCACGGTACGTTTGCGCTGACGCAAGTGAATAATTGGCCCGCCGGGCGCGCCACGGTTATCACGCCCGCTTTCGGAAAGACGCTGCCGCCGGCCAAGGGCGTCACGTTCGTCGCGTTGACCGCGCTCGACGGCGCGGGCACGTATCTCGTTTCGCGCGTCGTGCCGGCGACGGAGCCTATCCCGGCCGAATTCGGCCTGGCGTTCGGACCACTGGTCACCTCGCCGCTGCCCCGCGTGGGCGAGAAGGTGATCGTGAAATATGCGCTCGACCCTGCGGTCGACGGCGCCGTGGCCGGAATCGGCGGCGGCCCCTTACTGCTGAAAGACGGGCAGTGGTACGAAGACAAGCACGCGCCCGCACCCGACGAGCGCGATGTGCGCTGGCCGGTCGTCGGGCTTGCGAAGCTCCAGGACGATTTCCTCGCTTTCGTGGCGGTGGACGGCCGCCATCCCGAGCGATCTGTCGGCATGACGCGACCGGAGTTTGCGGACCTCCTGCGGTTGCTCGGGGCAAGCGACGCCATGGCGCTGGATTCAGGCGGCTCGGTGACGCTCGTTTCCCGCGCGCCGGGTGACGCGAACGTCTCGGTCCGCAACGTGCCGTCCGATTCGAGCGCGGAACGGTGGGTCTCGGACGCCCTGTTCCTTTATAGTAGCGCGCCGCCGCCGGCGCTCGTCCTTCCCAGGACCGCGACCACGCCCGTCCCCGAAAAGCGCCCGGAGCTTTAGGTAGCACGTGTTCGTCTTTCCGGCGACCCTCGCGCCGCCGCCGCCCTTTCCCACCGTCGCCGCGAGCGCGCTGCGGACCGAAAGCGTGGTCCCCGGCAACGCCGTCTCCGACGCGACGTACTGGATGAAAACGGCCGACGGCCCGCTGATCGTACACGTCGTCGCGGTGGACGCGCGCGCGCCGAACATCCGCTTGGGTGCGGTCCTCGCGGCCGACCGGATGATCTCCAAAGGCGAAACCGTCTCGGCGATGGCCGCGCGCACGGGCGCAATCGCGGGCGTCAACGCGGACTACTACGACATCGGGCAGACGAACCAGCCGCTCAACATCCTCGTGCGTGACGGTTTGCTGCAACGGACACCGTCGCTGCGGGCTGCGCTCTTTGTCATGCGCGACGGCAGCGTGCGCTTCGCGAACGGCGCCTTTCGCGGCAGCGTCCGTTACGGCGACGCACTCGT
>JACRTZ010000267.1 GCA_014304965.1 Vulcanimicrobiota bacterium
GTCTTGCCCAGCGTGGTCTTTCCGCAGCCCGACGGCCCGATAATGACGAACGTCTCGCCGCGACGTACGTCGAACGTGGCGTGTTCGATCGCCGTCGTTCTGCCGTGATTCGTCGGATCGAGGTAATCGACCGCCAGATCCTCGGCAACGACCAGCAGGTTCGAGTCGGCGATCGGCTTAGTCTCCGGCGCCTTTGAGCATCGGCAGTTCGATCTCGCGAATGGTGGCCGGCACCTTTTTCAGCATCCCGATCTCTTTCATGAACGCCGCGGTGCGCAGAAACGCGTGCGGGGTCATGTCGTACGACACGTCGCGCTCGGTGATCCACCCCTTGAACTTCGACGCGGGTGTTTTTCCGTCGGTGTCCTTCGAGAGCAATTCCGCCGCCTGATCGGGGCGGTTTTTCAGCATGTCGGTTGCGGCGCGCATTTCCGTAAAGATCGCGCTGACCACTTTTGGATATTCCTTGGCGAAGCTCTCCGTCGTGTAGACGCTGTTGAACGTACTGCGGCCGAAGGCGAGGAAGCTGCGGAAGACGACGTGCCCGCCGGCTGCGACCTCTTGCTCTTGGAAGGGCGGCGCGCTCATGTGTAGCTCGAGTTGCTTTGCGGCCATCGCCTGCACGCCGAGCGGATGCTGGATCGGCAGGATGTTCGTGTCGAATTTGTGCGCGTCGCCAAACATTTCTTGCGCAGCCTTGCGCAGCGCAACCGCTTGGACCGAGTCGGGCGAAGGCATGCCGATTTTCGCGCCCGGCGGGATGTCTTTGAGCGTCTTGATGTTCGGTTCGTCGGCGCGGGCGACCATCCAGAGGTTCATCACGTTCATCGGCGCGATCAGCTTGTAACCGACGCCGCGGTCCCAGCCGATCAGAAACGGCCCGTTTCCGCCGGCGCCGATCTGGATCTGCCCGGCGATGATGCCGTCGCGGATCGCGTCGCCGTTGGTCAGCACGCGCCAATCGAATTTCGTGCCGGGAAAGCGCTTCTCGAGAACGCCTTGCTGCTTCATGACGATGAGGGTCGCGTAGCCGATGCCGGGCTGATAGGCGATCAACACCGTGGGCGGAGCGTCCGAGGCGGCCGGCGCGGCGGCGCATACCGTGACGGCGAGCAGTGCGGCTGCTGCGAGCGAAACGAAGACGCGGTGGAATAACATCAAGTCATTTCTCCAACGAACGCGATGGCGAGAGAGGATTATTCCGGGGAGTGCGAAGGCCTCCCCCATGGCTTCGATTCTGACGGAAGCGGTGGACGGTCCGGTCGCGTGGAGCGGCCGCGACCTCGCGCCGGACGAATCGTGGACGTACCGCCTCGGCGCTGCCGACGTCGAGGACATGGAAGCGGCGCTGGCCGTCGCGCGCGGGCGGCGCCCCATCGTCGAAGCCGTGACGCGCGAAGATTTCCCGCTCGGCACCCTCGGCGCGCGGCTCGGCCGCGTCGGCGAGCAACTCGAGACCGGTCGCGGAATGTACGTTTTGCGTGGGATTCCGGCCGAGCGCTGGGGAGCGCTCGAAACGGCGCGAGCGATGTGGGGCATCGGGACGTATCTCGGGCACGCGATTCCACAGAACGCGCGCGGCGACTTGGTCGGGCACGTGCGCGACGAGGGTAAGGTTTTGAGCGATCCGCAAGCGCGCGGCTACCAGACGCGTGCCGCGCAAAGTCTGCACGTGGACCGTTGTGACGTCGTCGGGTTGCTTTGCGTCAACAAAGCGCGCTCGGGCGGGATCAGCAGAGTCGTCAGTTCGGTGCGCGTGCACAACGAGCTGCTCGCGCGCGCCCCCTGGCACCTCGGGATGCTCTACACACCTTTTGCGATCGATCTGCGAGGCGAAGAGCGCGCGGGCGAGCCGCCGGTGTATTATCGTCCCATCTTCAGTTATCACGACGGCGCGCTCAGCTGCGGCGCCAACGCGACGTACATTCGGTCCGGACAAGAACGGGTCGGCCGGCCGCTCAACGCCGCGCAATCCGAAGCGCTCGACGCGTTCTACGAAACCTGCGAAGAGCACACGCTCTCGATGGATCTCGAGCCGGGCGATTTTCAGTTGCTGAACAGTTACGTGACCTTGCACGATCGGACGGGCTACGACGATTACGACGAGCCCGAGCGCAAGCGTCACATGCTTCGGCTCTGGCTCGAAGTTCCGAATCGCCGGCCGCTCGCGCCGGATTTCGGCACGTACGACTTCGCCGCCGGGCGCGTCGTCGGCATTCGGTAGGTGCGGTCGTGAAAGTCGTGTACACCGATCCGCGCTGGGCGATCGGCCCCGACGGCACGCTCGATCCGGCGCGGGGGGATATCGAACGTGAGGTGTACTCCGATGCGATCGAGCTCGATTTAGGGGCGTACCAAAACGGACGCTTTGCGACCGAGGGTGCGCCGCTGCTCGAGCGCTTGCGG
Organism: Vulcanimicrobiota bacterium; assembly: GCA_014304965.1. Classification (GTDB taxonomy): domain Bacteria; phylum Vulcanimicrobiota; class Vulcanimicrobiia; order Vulcanimicrobiales; family Vulcanimicrobiaceae; genus Cryoxeromicrobium; species Cryoxeromicrobium davisii. Next base: position 2,407 of record JACRTZ010000267.1, read on the forward strand.
GGCGCCGACGCGGTGCTCGTCCTGCGCACCGTGATTACGCCCGACGTGATGGACGTGCTCGCGCCGACCTGCAAAGTGATCGGCCGTCAAGGCGTCGGTTTCGACAATTTCGATCTGCCCGAACTCGCGCGGCGCGGGATCTACGCTTTCAACGTTCCGGACTACTGTTCGGCCGAAGTGAGCGACCACGCCCTCGCGCTGACGCTCGCCCTCGAACGCAAGATCGTCGCGCAGAATGCCGCGGTCAAAGCGGGCCGCTGGAGTCCGACCGGTTCGGGTCGCCCGCGGCGGCTCGGCGCCTTGACGTTCGGGATCGTCGGCTTCGGCCGGATCGGTGCGGCCACGGCGCGCAAGGCCGCCGCTTTTTACGGAAGCGTGCTGGCGTTCGATCCGTTCGTCAGCGCGGACGCGATGGCGGGGCTCGGCGTTGCGAAAGCGGCGACGCTGGAAGTGTTGATGGAACGGAGCGACGTCGTCAGCGTGCACGCGCCGCTCGACGAGCGCACCCGCAACCTGATCGGACGCGCCGCGCTCGCTCGCGCGAAAGACGGCGCGCTGCTGATCAATACCGCGCGCGGCGGCTTGGTCGACCCCCAAGCGGTCCTCGCCGCGCTCGAAAGCGGCCGGCTTGCCGGCTACGGCTCCGACGTCTTTTCACCGGAAGATCCGAACGAGCATCCGGTCAATCGCGCGCTGCTCGCGTTCGACAACACCATCGTCAGCGCGCACTGCGCGTTCTTGTCGAACGAATCTGAGCGCAGCGTGCGCCGCCGCGCGGCCGAGGAAATCCGGCACGTGCTGGACGCGGGCGAACCTCCGCGTTTCGGCCGCCTCGCGTAGAGGCTCCTCAGGCGAGCGCCGCCGCGACCTGTGTGCGCAGTGCCGCGAGCGAGGGATCCAAATCGCCGGCGGCCGCCAGCGCTTCGAGCGCGGCGAGCACGCTCGCTGCTTCGGACCGCTCCAGCAGGAGCGCGATCTTGTTCGCAAGCGCGGAATCGAGCCGCTCGATCGCGCGCTTTGCCATATTCGCCTGCCCGAACGAATAGGCGTGGTGGCTCGCGTTGCCAAGCAGTTTCAATTCTGAGTCGAGCCAGGTGCGGTAGTCGGACAGCATGTGACGGCCTCAAAGCGCTGGGAAGGGCAATCTTCGGCATGGCGAACGGCTGTCGCTGCCGTGCCGAACTTTCTGCCCGTCGCGACCATCGGCGAAATCCCGCCGGGATCGTCTCGCATCTTCGTGGTGGATCGCCGCGAGATCGCGGTTTTTAACGTGGGCGGCTCGTTGTATGCTATCGACAACGTCTGTCCGCACCAAGGCGGCCCGCTCGGCGAAGGCTGGCTCGACGGAACGCTGGTCAGTTGTCCGTGGCATGGCTGGTGCTTCGACGTTCGCACGGGCAAGATGACGCTCGGAGACTTCGCGATGGTGGACCGGTTCGCGGTACGCCTGGAAGGTGAGACGGTTTACGTGGCGTCCGAACCGCTTCGCGACGAAGGCTCGCAATGAAGCGCTTCGCGTAACCTCGCGATCTTGCGGCAGCCGCTTGCGAACATCGCGATACGCAAACCCGCTATCGTATCTTCGAGCACCTCGACGACCGCCTCGGCGGATTTCGTCGCGGGCGCAAGGAGCGGCAGCGCGATGCCGGCCGCATTCGCGCCCAGTGCAAGCGCTTTCGCCACGTCCACGCCGGAGCGAACGCCGCCGCTTGCGATAATGCACGCCGCCGGAAACGCGGCGCGTAACGCCGCGGTCGCTTCGACCGTCGGATAACCCCAGCCAGCGAACGTCTCCGCAAGCGCTTCGCGCCGCGGATCACCCGCGCGCTTGCCCTCGACGCGCGCCCACGACGTCCCGCCCGCGCCCGCAACGTCAATGGCCGCAACGCCGGCTTCGAGGAGACGTGCCGCGGTCGAAACGGCGATGCCCGAACCGACGCTCTTCGCGATCACCGGCTTGCCGAGGTTCGCGCAGAGCGACGCGATCTTCGCGAGCAATCCGCGGAAATCGGTGTCGCCGTGCAGCTGCAGCGCTTCTTGCAACGGATTGAGATGCAGGTAGAGCCCGTCGGCGCGAATGTCGGCGACCGCGCGGCGCGCGTCGTCCACCGTAACGCCGTAATTGAATTGCACGGCGCCGAGGTTCGCGAACAGCATGACGGTCGGCGCGACCGCGCGCACGTCGTACGAATCGAGCAGCGCTTCGTTTTCTAGCGCTGCGCGCTGGCTGCCGAGCGCAAGCGCAACGCCCGTGCGTTCGGCGCCGATCGCGAGATTGCGATTGATCTCGCGTGCGCGATCCGTTCCTCCCGTCATGGACGAAATGACGATCGGCGCGCGCAGAGCACGCCCGAGCAGCGTCGTGCTTGCGTCCACGTCCGCCAGCGCACATTCGGGCAAGGCTTCGTGCCGCAGCCGAACTTTCGAAAAGCCGGCATCGAGACCCGAGGCGACGTCGTCTTCGAGACAGATGTCCAGATGACGCGACTTGCGCGCCTCGGTTTCGCTCGCGGGCGTTTGTTCCGCCATCGGAGAAGCGTCCGCGCCGGTTGCTCGGAATTCCTAGGAAAGTTGCGATATGGACGATTCGAACGCCGCGTGGGACGGCCAATCGGGAACGGGCGGCGGCCCGGCGGTCGGTGCGGCGTTGCGGCGTCTGGCCGAAGAGCGCACGTTGGATGCGGTTAAGCTGAGCGCCGCTGCCGGTCTTTCCGCCGGGCAGCTCGAGCGCGTCTTCGCGGGCTCCGAGCGCCTAACCGTCTCGCAGCTCGCGCGTTTCGCGCAAGCGTTGAAGCTTCGCGCGGTTGAGTTTCTGCAACAAGCCGGATTCTTGTCGCTCGAGGTGTATGCGCTGGGGCTCGATCCGCTATATTTTTTGCCGCAAGGCCAAATCCGAAAAGACGCGCGCATCTACATGCGCGAAATCAACCCCCGCCACGCGGTCCCCGAACGCGACATGCTGGGGCGCAATCCGGCGTTGAAGGCCCTCTCGAGCGACGAGGTCCTCGACCCGCTCGGCCGGCTGGAAATCGAGCTCGCATACCTCTTGCGCGCCGCGGTACAGAATACGGGAGGCCGCTTGTAGCGAGCGTTGCCGGAGGCCACGCCGCCGCGCGGCGGGAACGAAAGCCGCATGCAAGCAGGGATTGAAGGAAAACGGATCGCCGCATTGGTCGGCGACGGCTTTGAAGAAGCCGAGCTCGCCGAGCCGCGGCGCGCGCTCGAAGAATCGGGCGCGATCGTCACGATCGTCGGCACCGACGAGCGCTCGCGCCAGCGCATTCGCGGAAAGCGCGGGCTCGACGAAGGTGCGGCCGTCAAGGCCGAAGAGTTGGTTGCCGACTGCACCGCCGAGGATTTCGACGCGCTCTTGATTCCGGGCGGCTGGTCGCCCGACCGCATTCGCAGCGAACGCGAAGTGCAGCGTTTCGTCAAAGAGTTCGATACCGCGAAGAAGCCGATGTTCTCACTCGGGCACGGCGCGCAAGTGCTGATCTCCGCGCAACTTACCCGCGGCCGCACGATGACCGGGTCCAACTCGATCGCCGACGACATCCGCAATGCCGGCGGCTTATATCGCGATCAGCCGACGGTGCAAGACGGCCATTGGATCACCGCGCGCGGCGGTTCGGACATGATGCTGTTCAATCGCGCGATGATCGAGAAGCTCGCCTCCGCCGTCGGCCAGCCGGCGTAGCCGGCGATGAGTGCGCCGAACGAGCAAAGCGCGGTTGCGCCCGCGGAGTTGCTGTATGTGTTCGCGGACCGTTTGCTTCCGAAGGGAAATATGCTCAACGGCTACGTCGTGCCCGGCACCGATGCGCGCGTCGTGTACAACGACCTCGCCATAGACGTGGTGGTCGCGGCGCTCTGGGGACTGCGCGAGCGCGGCGCGATCAGGATCGAAAGCAGCGTCAAGAAGGTGCTCTTCGTTTCGCACCACGAGGTGCATCTGACCCGTACGGGCGAGGCGGTCGAAGCCGAGGGGCTTGCCGCGCTGATGTTTCGCAACATTGGCGATGCAACCGAACTCGGAGCCGTGCTGCTCGCGGTTTTCGGAAGAACTCCGTACGCCCTCCAGGGGATCACTCACCTTGAGTTCGAGTCCGCGGCGACGCACGGCTACTTGAAAAAGACCGGCAACGACAAAGGCGAGCGCGTTCCCGAAGCCATCGAACGCTTACAGCCGGCCTACGACGCATTCGCGGCGGCGTGGAGCGCCTTTCAGAAGAACGAGGCCGAGCTCTTCGACGCCTTGCAGAAGCGAACGAAGACGGCGATTACGATGCTCGCGCCGCCCGAGAGCAGCGGCAACCAGTAGACTTCGGGGCGCTACGCCTCGGGGATCGGGTCGTAACGCGCGAGCGTTTCGCCGAACGCGCGCAGTGCGACGAAGCCGAGCAGTACGGCGAACGCGAGCGTGCCGAACCAGGGAATGCCGGCGCTCGCGAGACTCGCGATTGCGAAACCCGATAGACCGCCGCCGACGATGTACGCTGCGCGAACGAGCCCGTCGCGTAGGGTTGCGGAGAGTCCGACCAGCGCGGCAACGGAAGAACCCGCAAGCACCCAAACGATGGTATCGAGCGACGCAGCGTGGCGGAACACGACCTCGCCCGTCAGCACGAGCGCGGGGGCTGCGAGCCCGTACGCGATGGCGTTGAGCGCACAGGCGCGCGCCAGCTGGCGGCCATATAACGGAATCGCGAACAGCCAGGTTGATCGGATGTGCAGGGTTGCGGCCGTTGCTGCGGCGGCTAGTGGGAGGGCGGCTAAGAGGAACATCGTCCAGCGATCGGCTCCCATCGAAACGAACAGCGCCAATGCGATGAACGCGAGAGCGACGTTGAGGAGCCAGTTCTCGCGTCGCGACGGCCGAAAGTTGCGCAAAGCGATCGCGAGCGTGGCGCGCACGCCGTTCACCCGGTTACCTCGGCGAGAGGCGTTGCAACCTGACTTGCGATCGTTTCTTGGCCGCTAACGCTGCTCGAAACGATCGCGCAGCCCGGAGTCGCCGCCGCGACGTGCTCGGCCACGCCGGCCGGCGGGAGTTCCAGCACGATCAGCGCGGGCTCCGTGGACAGAGCGAGCGCGAGCGCGAGCGCGTGCGCCTGCGATTGGCCGTCGCGGAGGAAGGTATACGCAGCGAGCTCGCTTTCCGCGCGACGGCGCATCGAGGCATAGTTCGCTCCCCACACGGCCGCGCGGAACCTCAATTCGCTCTCGATCGCTGCGAGGGCGCGTGCGATCGTCTCGACTGGCGGCCCTTCGACGCGAAAACCTTCGGCCGGCACGAAGCCCACCAGCCGCTTCGCTTGGGCCGGCTGCAGGCGGGTGTCGAAGTCGGCGATGAACGCGCGCCCGCTGGTCGGCTTCACGATGCCCGCCGCAATGCGTGCGGCGATCTTGGCCGCCCGCGCATTCGGCTGTTCGACGGTCGCCATTTCGTCGGCTTCGAGGCGCAGCGAAAACGGCGCGATCAAGTCGACGCCGTCGCGAACGAACCGCGCGCCGTCCACGCGCACGATCGTCGAAGAAATCATTCGACCTTCGTCAAACGGGGATTGGGGCGTTCCGGCCGCCCGACCTTGTGACATTCGATCCACGCGCCGTCGCGATCGAGTGCGACGATGTCGGCGGTAAAATCGTAGCGCCCGGTGCCTTCGAAGAACGCGCTGCCGACCGCATATGCGTCTACGGGCACGCGATCGCTTTCGAACCGGCGGATCTTGCGCGCGTCGAAACCGCCGCTCACGACGATCTTGACCTCGGTAAATCCTTCGCCGTCGAGTGCGCGCCGTACGTTACGCACGAGCGGCGGAACGACGCCGGTCGGACTGAAGGTTCCCATTTCCGACCAGAGCGATTTGTCCACGAGCGTCCCCGACGTATCGAGCCGCACGCCCCACAGCCGCGAGCCGAGAGCGCGAGCGACCGCCAGACTCGTACCGACGCAATCGTTCTCGAAATCCACGAGCGCGATCACGTGCACGCTGGGATCGATGTGCTGCGCGAACTTTTCTGTCGCGAGCACGGTATCGCCGCCGTAGGCGGCGATCAGCGCGTGCGGTACCGTGCCCATGCCGCGCGAACCCCACCACTCGGCATTCGCGTCGGTCGAGACTCCGAGCGCGCCCGAAATGTACGCCGCGTAACCGTCTCCGGTTTGCATTTGATGGTGATCGAAGCGCGCGGGAAAAAAGAGCACGTCTTTTCCCCCGGCCGCGCCGACGATCTCGCGCGCGTTGGTGGCGATGCGCGTGCGGCGCGAGAGGACGCCGAGATAGCAGGTTTCGAGGTGGGCGAAGAGCGTGTAGTCGCCCTCGATCGTCATCACGGTTTCGAACGGTGCGATCTCGTCGCCGTCGTGCAAGGCGCGCACGTCGAGTTCCGACCAGCCGTCGTGCCAATCGTCCTTCGTTTGCAGGCCGCTGCACAGTTTGAGAATCGCGATTGCTTCGTCGATGCCGCACAGCACGGCGCCGGCGCGCTGAAAGACCTGCATGCGCACCACCGGGTGGCTGCCGTCGCGAGCCAAGATTTCGCGCGCGCGATTGAAGTAGGTGTCCGAATAGTAGCCGGCGCGCATCTTTTCGACCGGGAGGTTGAAAATGGCCGGATCGAGCCGCCCCGTACGAAGCATAGGTTCATCGTACGGATTGCCGAGGAGTCCGTCCTGGTCGCGCCTGTGGGCGGGCCGGCGAACCTGGGATGGGTCGCGTGCGGCGCGAAGGTTCGGTGCGCAGTGGCCCGCACACCGAGCAATTCCGAGATCGCGCAGAAGCTCAAAGAGATTCGAACCCTCATGGAGTTCGCGGGCGAGCCGTTTTACAAGTTCATGGCCTACGAGCGCGCGGCCGAAACGTTGGAAAACGCGCCGCCGGTCGCCGCCCTGCTCGAGAGCGGAGAACTCTTGAAGCTCCCGGGCATCGGCAAGGCGCTTGCCGGCCGTATCCGGGAGATTTACGAAACCGGGACCAGCCCGTATTTCGAAGAGCTGGCCGCGAAGTATCCGCCCTCACTCTTCGAGGTGCTCGGCGTCTCGGGGATCGGTATGAAGACCGCGCAGACGCTCTTCGAAACGCAAGGGATCGCGTCGCTCGCCGACCTCGAGCGCGCGGTCGATGCGGGTTCGCTCATCGGCGTCGCTCGACTCGGCGCTAAGTCGGTCGAGAACATCAAGCGCGGCATCCTCGCTTTCAAAGGCCGGCAGCACCGTACGCCGCTCGGTCGCGCGCTGCCACTCGCTGGCGACATCGTCGCGTATCTTGCGGGGGCGCCGGCGCGCGATCTCACGTTTGCGGGCAGTCTGCGCCGGCAAGAGCCGACCGTCGGCGACATCGACATCGTATGCACGTCCGCCGACGCCGGCGCGGTGGTGCGGCATTTCGTCGCCTGGGATCGCGCGGAAGCCGTGCTCGCCGAGGGCCCGACCAAAGCGTCCATTTGGCTCGCCGGCGGGTTGCAGATCGATCTACGAGTGCTGCCCGACGACGTGTACGGCAACTTGCTGCAGCACTTCACGGGCAGCCGCGAGCACAACATTCAACTGCGCGAGCTTGCGGTGCGCAAGGGTTTGCGCGTCAGCGAGAACGGCATTCTCAACGTTGCGACCGGCGAAAACCGCACGTGCCGCACTGAAGCCGAAGTGTACGAGGCGCTCGGGCTCCAGTACGTTCCGCCGGAAATGCGCTTAGGCATCGGTGAGATCGAGGCGGCCGCGGCTGGGACGCTTCCCGATCCCGTTAGCGAAGCCGATCTGCGCGGCGACTTCCACATGCATTGCACGTGGAGTGACGGTCGCGACACCCTCGAGGCGATGATCGCTGCCGCGAAAGCGCGCGGCTACGCGTATCACTCGATTTCCGACCACTCGTGGGGACGCGGAAAGTGGGGGCTCGATCCCGCCGATCTGCGCGCGCAACGCGAACGCCTGCGCGATTTGGGCAAGGCGCACGGCATCGAAACGCTCGCGTCGTGCGAAGTGGACATTCTCGCCGACGGGGCGCTCGATTACGACGATGCGATTTTGGCCGAACTCGACATCGTCGTCGCGAGCGTCCATTCGGCGACGAACCAATCGCGCGAGGCGATGACCGCCCGCCTGATCCGCGCGTGCGAAAATCGCTTCGTGAACATTATCGGCCATCCGACGGGTCGTTCGAACGAAGGCTTCGGAGGCTATGAATTCGACTACGACGCCGTGTTCGCGGCGGCGGCGCGGACGGGCACGGCGCTCGAAATCGACGGTCAGCCCAATCGCCTCGATCTGCCGAGCGGCCTGGCGCGGCGCGCGAAGTCCTTCGGTTGCACGTTCGCGCTCGACAGCGACGCGCACGGTGTCTCGCAATTGGGCAACGTCGCCTATTCTGTGGGCCAGGCACGCCGCGCGTGGATCGAGCCGGCGGAGGTGTTGAACGCGCGGCCGCTCGAGGGCGTGCGTGCGTTTGTCGCGGCCAAGCGCGGGTAAGCGTTAAGGATGGAAAAGCAACGCGAGCGAGATCCTGAGGAAGCGGCCGAGCAGTTTCGAGAGCCGCCGGCAATGACGCCGCAACCGGCGCCGCACGAAAACCTCGAAACGCCCGATGACGAGAAGGCCGGCCTCGAAAAGAGCGGCGGCAAGGGCGGCTAATGGGCGAGCAGCGAGGCCCCGATCCGGTCGTGGACAGCGACCGTTTGAAAGGAACGACGCCGCCCGAAAGCGGCCCCGAGGGCAGCAACGTCGTCGGGCGCCCGGCGATCGAACCGGCGCCGCGTGCGTTTCATCAGCCTCCCGAGACGCCGCACGACGAGAAGAAGCCGCTCGACCCCAAAGACGCCCTCGAGAGCGGCGGCAGCTTCGATGCCGTCGAGCCGCCCGGCGGGACGGAAAAGTAAGAGGCGCCGAGCGCCGCCGCTGATAACTTGGGGCCAGGTATACCAGGTTTTCTTCGGGAGTTCGGGTTGGAAACGATCGACCTCATCAACGGCGTCCCGCTTGGAACCGCGGCGCGCCCCGCGACCGCCGGCGACGGCGGCGAAGAGCGCCGCAAGAAGCGCCGGCGGGAGGGACGCGGGCGCCCGGTCGATCCCAAGGCCCTCGAAGAGGTTCGCGCGTTACTGCGCGAGGAGCCGCGCCGGCGCGACTTGCTGATCGAGCATCTTCACAAGATTCAGGATCATTTCAAGCATCTGTCGGCCGCGCACCTGACCGCGCTCGCCGAAGAGATGCGCCTTTCGCAAACCGAAGTGTACGAAGTCGCGACCTTCTATCATCACTTCGACGTCGTCAAAGAGGGTGAAGCGGCGCCGCCGCGCGTGACGGTGCGCGTGTGCGACGGACTTTCGTGCGAACTCGCGGGCGCGCAGAACCTGCTGACGTTGCTGCGCAACGGTGCGTACGGCGACGGCGTGCGCGTCGTGCCGGCGCCATGCGTCGGGCGCTGCGAAGTCGCTCCGGCCGTGCTCGTCGAGCGCAATGCGATCGGCAACGCGACCGTCGCCGGCGTGGATGCCGCTTTGGAAGGCAAGCATTTCGGTGCGGCGATGCCTGCGTACGTGGATTACGCGGCCTATCGAGCAGGCGGAGGATATGAGACGCTGCGCGCTTGCGGCGGCGGCGAGCGGACGGTCGCAGACGCAATCGCGGCGATGGAACATTCCGGCTTGCGCGGACTCGGCGGCGCGGGCTTTCCGGCCGGCCGCAAGTGGAAGATCGTAGGCGCCGAGGCGGCGCCGCGTCTGATGGCGGTCAACATCGACGAGGGCGAGCCCGGCACGTTCAAGGACCGCTGGTATCTCGAGCGCGATCCGCACCGCTTCTTGGAAGGCATGCTGATTGCCGCGTGGGCGGTCGGCATCGCGGAGATCTACATCTACTTACGCGACGAGTATGCGCATGCGCGAGAGATCCTGACGCGCGAACTCGCCGCCCTGCAAGCGGCGCCGCCCATCAAGCTTCCGCCGATCCATCTGCGCCGCGGTGCCGGCGCGTATATTTGCGGCGAAGAGTCTGCGATGATCGAATCCATCGAAGGCAAGCGCGGCATGCCGCGGCTGCGGCCGCCATACGTCGCGCAAGTCGGCCTCTTCGGCCGGCCGACGCTCGAGCACAATATGGAAACGCTCTACTGGGTGCGCGACATTCTCGAACGCGGACCGGACTGGTTCGCGTCGCACGGCCGGCGCGACCGAAAGGGGCTGCGCTCGTTCTCGGTGAGCGGCCGCGTGCAGAAGCCGGGCGTGCACCTCGCGCCCGCCGGCATCTCCGTTCGCGAGCTGATCGACGAGTACGCCGGCGGCATGCTGCCCGGCCACACCTTCTACGGATACTTCCCCGGCGGCGCCTCGGGCGGTATCTTGCCGGCGTCGCTCGGCGACGTGCCGCTCGATTTCGACACGCTGACGCCGTACGGATGTTTCATCGGGTCGGCCGCGATCATCGTACTCTCCGACAAAGACAGCGCGCGAAAAGCGGCGCTCAACATGCTGCGCTTTTTCCACGACGAATCGTGCGGTCAGTGCACGCCGTGTCGCGTCGGCACCGCCAAGGCCGTCACGCTGATGCAGGCGGACGAGTGGGATAAGCCGCTACTCGACGATCTTGCCAAAGTGATGACCGATGCTTCCATCTGCGGACTCGGGCAAGCGGCCGCGAACCCGTTCTTGAGCGCGATAAAATATTTTCCCGAGGAGTTCAAGTGAGCGTTTCGAGCACGAACGGAAAAGCCCCGAACGTCACCTTCACGCTCAACGGTGCGACCGTCGTCGCGCGCGGCGACGAAACGATCTTGCAAGCCGCCGACCGGCACGGTGTCGAGATTCCGCGCTTGTGTTACAAAGACGGATACCGGCCCGATGGCAACTGCCGCGTCTGTATGGTCGAAATCGAGGGCGAGCGGGTGCTCGCCCCATCGTGTTGCCGCCTGCCCGCCGAAGGCATGAAGGTTGCAAGCACGAGCGCGCGCGCCAAGAGTTCGCAGACGCTCGTCGCGGAGTTGCTGCTCGGCGACATGCCCGGTCAAGGCGCATCGCCGTACAAGCGCGATTCCGAACTCGACCGCTGGGCGGCATGGCTCGGCGTTACGGCGCCGCGCTTTCCGCAGCGCAGCCAGCCGGCTCCCGACATGAGCCACCCGGCGATGTCGGTCAATTTGGATGCATGCATTCAGTGCGGCCGTTGCGTGCGCGCGTGCCGCGAAGAACAAGTCAACGACGTCATCGGGTTTGCCGGTCGCGGCGATCATTCGAAGATCGTGTTCGATCTCGACGATCCGATGGGCGCGAGTACGTGCGTCGCGTGCGGGGAGTGCGTCCAGGCCTGCCCGACGGGCGCGCTGATGCCGGCGAACAACGTCGGTCTCGTCGAGCCGGACAAGAAAGTGGACTCGGCCTGCCCGTATTGCGGCGTCGGCTGCTTGCTGACGTACAATGTCAAGGACAACAAGATTCTCTACGTCGAGGGCCGCAACGGCCCGTCGAACCATTCGCGTCTGTGCGTGAAGGGACGGTTCGGTTTCGATTACGTCCACAATCCCCAGCGCCTCACGAAGCCGCTCATCCGCCGCGACGGCGTTCCTAAATCCGTCGCCTTAATCGACCCCGACGACGTGGACAAGTATTTTCGCGAGGCAACGTGGGATGAGGCGCTCGACCTCGCGGCCGGCAAATTGCGTGCGATTCGCGACGACGACGGTCCGCAAGCGCTCGCGGGTTTTGGTTCGGCGAAAGGCAGCAACGAAGAAGCCTACCTCGTGCAGAAGCTCGTGCGCACGGGCTTTAAGACGAATAACGTGGACCATTGCACGCGCTTGTGTCACGCGTCGTCGGTCGCGGCGCTGCTCGAGGACGTCGGGTCGGGCGCCGTGTCGAATCAAGTGTCGGACGTGGCGTTTGCCGACGTCGCCATCGTGATCGGCTCCAATCCGACGATCAATCATCCGGTCGCGGCGACGTTTATGAAGAACGCTGCGAAGGCCGGCACGAAGATTATCCTGATGGACCCGCGGCGCTCGGATCTCGCGCGCCACGCGACCTATTTTCTCCAGTTCAACGGCGACACCGACGTGGCGCTGCTCAACGGCCTCATGCACGTCATCGTTGCCGAGGGCTTGGCGAACGAAGCCTTCATCCGCGAGCGCACCGAGAATTACGCCGCGCTCAAGGAAATGGTCGCGGACTATTCGCCAGAAAAGGTCGCGCCGATCACCGGCATTCCGGCCGACATCATCCGCGAGGTGGCGCGCCTGTACGCGACCGCGAACGCAGCGATCATCTTCTGGGGCATGGGCATCTCGCAGCACGTGCACGGCACGGACAACGCGCGTTGCCTGATTTCGCTCGCGCTCTTGACCGGGCAGATCGGGCGGCCCGGGACGGGCTTACACCCGCTGCGCGGACAGAACAACGTTCAAGGCGCCTCGGACATGGGCCTGATCCCGATGATGTATGCGGATTACAAACGCGTGGATTCCGAGGACGCGCGCCACAAGTTCGAGGCGCTGTGGGACATGCCGCTCGATTCGAAGCCCGGCCTCACGGTAACCGAGATCATGACCGCCGCGCACGACGGCGTGATCCGCGGTCTGTACATCATGGGTGAAAACCCGGCGATGAGCGACCCGAACGTGCACCACGCGCGGGAAGCGATGGTCAAGCTCGAGCACGTCGTCGTCCAAGAAATCTTTTTCACCGAGACGGCAAGTTACGCCGACGTGATCTTGCCGGCGACGGCATTCCCCGAAAAGACGGGGACGTTCACCAACACCGACCGCCGCGTCCAGCTCGGCCGGCAAGCGATCGATCCGCCGGGCGATGCGCGCCAAGATTGGTGGATCGTTCAGGAAATCGCGCGCCGCATCGGACTGGACTGGAATTATTCGGGACCGGCCGACGTGTTCGAAGAGATTCGCAAAGCGACGCCAAGCATGGCCGGCATCACGTGGGAGCGCCTGGAGCGCGAAGGCTCCTGCACGTATCCGCTCGAGCACGAAGGCGATCCCGGCGAGCCGACGATCTTCATCGAAGCGTTTCCGCGCAAAGGCGGCCGCGGGCTCTTCATGCCGGCGAAGTACACGCACGCCGACGAGATGCCGGACGCGGAGTATCCGTTCATCTTCACGACGGGCCGTCAACTCGAACATTGGCATACGGGTTCGATGACGCGCCGCGCGTCGGTGCTCGATGCGCTCGAGCCGGATCCGGTGATCAGCGTTCACCCCGACGACCTGACGCGGCTCGGCCTCGCGCCGGGCGATCCGCTCACGCTCGAATCGCGCCGCGGCAAGATCACGGGCTATGCGCGCGCCGACCGCGGGATGCAGCGCGGCACGTTCTTCATGCCGTTCGTCTACAACGAGGCGGCGGCAAACTTGCTGACCAACGACGCCGTCGATCCGTTCGGAAAAATCCCCGAGTTCAAATTCTGCGCGGTCCGCGCGTCGGTGGGCGACTGGGTAGGAGCTGCAATCTAGAAAACGAGGACTCCGGTTAGCGACAGTCGGCGAGCCAGTGGCGTTGGCCGAGAACGCGGCGGTACACTTTCGTCGAGCCGCGCTGCCATACGATCTTCGCCGTGCCGCGCAGCATCTCGTCATGCACCTCGGTCAGAGCGCCGTGAATAAACGTGTCGCTCGGGAAGTCGTCGTCGTACACGGCATACTCGTCCTCGGGGCACAGGAAGATGCCGAGATTGCGCCGCTCCAGCGCGAGGTGACCGTACCATTCGTCGTGGGTCACGATGCGCGCGTTTGCCGGCACGTGCGTCATCGCTTCGGCGGCGTCGGTGTGCGGGACGAACGGTTTGAGATAGTGCGCCGGGTGCATCGGGTTCGATCCGATCAGCACGATGATGCAGATCGCCGCCATGGCGAACGTCCAGCGCTTGGTGCGCTCCGGGCCCCCGGCGCGTTCGAAACGCACGAGCGCGGCGAGCGCCGCAAGCAACAGCCACGGCAGCCAGAGCGCCGCGTAGTGTTCGCCCATGCGCCATGCGATGGAGTCGTTCGAGAGCAACAGCATGACCAGGCTCGGAATAGCGAGCAGCGTCCAGCGCGAGAAGAACGGCAGAAAGGCGAGCGGCCCGAAGGCTTCGAGCGCGTACGTCAAGCGCCCAAACTTCAAGAAGCCGAGAATGTACGACGGATGCGCGAGTAGCGCGAGCACGAGCGCGATCGGCCCTGCCGCGAACGGATACGCGTAGAAATGTGACGGCTGCCAGGCGCCGGCGCGCGGCACCACGGCGCCGAAATAGATCGCAAGCGCGGCGACGTTGACGATCGCGAGGCCGAAGCCAGCCAGTGCGAACGCGCGCGGCGAACGCGGTCTGCCGATGAAGAGTCCGTCGCCGCGACGGTTGCGCAGGACGAAGCCGGCGGCGGCGAATGCGAAACCGGCGATCGCAAGCGTGATGCACGCATCCTCGCGAATGGTCGCCGAGATGAAGGCGAGCGCGGCGAACCAGCCCCAGCGTTCGCGGTCCGCCGCCAACACCAGTGCGACGACGACGATCGGGAAGAACGCGACCTCGTGAAATTCCAGGAACGCGATTGCGAGCAGCGGCGGATACAAAAGAAAGAGCGCGGCGTAACGTGTCGCTTGTTCTTCGCCGACGTAGCGGCTCGCGAGCGCGCGCAAGGGAATGACGGTTGCGCCGAGCAGAATAGCCTGCGCGATTTGGAGCGACAACGTCGAGCGCGTGAGTGCGACCAGCGGCCACAACACCGCCAAGATCGGCGACCAATGGAATCGGAAGTGGGTGCCACGTTCGGGACCGTCGCGAAAGCCGTCGAACGCGCTTTGGACGACCTGGGCGAAAATGCCGAGATCGGCGCCGTACGTCCAGAGCCGGTGACGATACGCCGCGAGCGCCACCATCACGGCGAGATAGAGCAAAAACCATCCCCACAAGCGCGCTTGGGGGGAGCGCACGATCGGCCTTATATGGAGCGTTGCCGCTCGCTCTGGATCGTCCAGTGGATCGCAATCCCCGGTACGAGCAAGACGAAACCGATGAAGAACTTGACCCACGTGAAGAACTCGAGCGTCGCGGCGCTAAGGTGTGCTTCGTCCGTGTGAAGCACGCCGATCGCGATCCCGACCAAGGAGCTCCAGGCGACGGCGGTGATGAAGAACGCGAGGGCGGCGAGGATGGCCGCGATTCCGGCACTTCTCAAGAGGATGGTACGTATGAGGCGAAGCGACTCTATGGTCATAAAAATGAACCTCCGGTGCCGAACGACGTTCGGACCCTCGTTGGTACTCGCCCTCTCGCTGATAGGAACGGGCGCCTCGCCTGCTCGCGCGGCCGACGCCTCGATCGTCATCTCCCAAGGGGTGGACTCGGTAACCCTCGATCCACTCAAACGCACGATCACACCAACCGACAACGTGCTGAACAACCTCTTCGACACGATGCTGCGCCGCGACCGCGACGGGAAGTTGATACCGTGGCTTGCGACCTCGTGGAAGCGCGTCGCGCCGACCGTCTGGGAATTTCACCTCCGTCGCGATGCGAAATTTTGGAACGGCGATCCGGTGACGAGTGCCGACGTACGATTCTCGATCGAAAAGGTCAAGGATCCGGCGGAAGCCTCCGAGCAGACGCCCTTCGTCGCGACCGTCGAGCGCATCGAAACGCCGGATCCCTACACCGTCCGTTTTATCACGGCCCGGCCGGCGGCCCTCATTCCGGCCAATCCTTGGTACGTTCGCGTCGTCAGCGCCAAGTATTGGAAAGAGCACGGCGATGCGTACCAAGCCGAGCACCCGATGGGCAGCGCGGCGTACGTCTTCAAGTCCTGGCGCAAGGACGAGTCGCTCGTGATGGAGGCCAACCCGAATTGGTGGGGCGGCAAGCCGCTGATCGAACGCGTCACGTTCAAACCGATTCCCGAGCCGGCGGCGCGCGTGGCGGCGTTGCGTACCGGCGAAGCCGATCTCATCACCAACGTCCCTTCGCAGTATCAACTCCAGATCGAGGGCGGCGCGAAAACGAAATTGGAAAGTGCGCGCAGCGTGCGCGTCTTGTTCGTCGCGTTCAACACGCTTAAACCCGGGCCGCAGCAAGACAAACGCGTCCGGCAAGCCCTGAATTATGCGCTCGACGTGCCGGCCATTATCCGCACGGTGCTCGGCGGCCGCGGTTACGAAGCCGCGACGCCGCTGCCGCCGAATTTCTTCGGCTACGATCCCGCCATACCGTTCTACCGGCACGATCTTGCGAAGGCGAAGCAGTTGCTCGCGGCCGCGGGCTATCCGGATGGTAAAGGGCTCGATCTCGTGCTCAACGCACCGACCGGCCGCTACAACAAAGACAAGGAGATCGCCGAAGCGATCGCCGGCCAGCTCAGCCAAACCGGCGCGAAGGTAACGACCAAAATTCAAGAGTGGACGTCGTACGTCAACCAGACGAGCCAGCGCGCGCTGACCCCAATGTACGAACTGGGCTGGGGCAGCAGCAGTTACGATGCTGACAATACGCTCGATCCGCTGTTCAGCCTCGACGGACGGCTCGCAACGTATTCGAACCCGCAGCTCGACAAACTGATCCTTGACGCTCGCTACGAGCTCGACGTCAAGAAACGTCTCGCGCTGTATTCGAAAGCGCTCGGGCTCATCCATGAGGAAGCGCCGTGGCTCTTTCTTTTTCAGTACGAAGACGTCTACGCGACGAGCAAACGGCTCGTCTGGCATGCCCGCAGCGACGAACTGCTGTACTGCGACGAGATGAAGCTGGCCGCCACGCCCTAGCCGTCGATCAGGTGCGCTCGAAGACCGAGGCCGCGAGACCGGCGGCGATGATGCCTGCAAACGCGATTGCAACGGCACCGCTCGCCGTTCCACTGCGCAACAGAACGATAGCAACGGCGACGGCCGCGGCGACCGCGAGGGGCGCACGCTTGGAGTCGCCGGCGATGAATTCCCAGATGGCGGCGATCGCTTTCATGCGTTGACCGCTCGCGACGCTCGCGAAATCCCGACCAGTATCATCGCGCAGGCAAGATAGAACGCAGCCAAAACGAGGAGGGCGAGATCGGCGCCCCACCATGCGATCCCCAAGCCTTCTCCGGTCCAGAAGGTGCCGAACGACGTCAGCATGACGCCGACGACGAATTTCATCGTGTTTTCCGGGACGCGCGACGCTGGGCGCTTCAGCGCGAAGCCAAGCGCAACGACGAGCAGGACGGCGGCCGCGGCTCCAGCCGCCGACCAGGCGAACGCCGCCGTGGACGCCGCTCCGAACGTGACGACGATGATCGCGACCTCCAAGCCTTCGATCAGGACGGCCTTAAAAGACGTGACGAGGCCGATCCGGTCGGCTCGTACGTCTTCGACCGCACGCATCGTCGCGACCTCACGCGCAAACGCCGCGTCTTCATCCCGAAGTGCCTTCCGGCCCGAATATCGCAGGATTGCCTTGCGCAGCCATGCGAGCCCGAACAATATCAGGACGATGCCCACGACCAACTTGAGCTGATCGATGGGAACGAAGTGCAGCAACGGCCCAAAGGCCGCGACGATGATCGCCAGCACCACGAGCGCAGAGGCCGCTCCCCGTAACGACACCGGCCAGGAGCGGGTAACGCCGACCGCCAGCACGATCGTCAGGGCTTCGACCGCCTCGACCGCCGACGCTAGGAAGGTCGTTCCGGCAAGGGTCCATCCGTTCACACATCATGAGAACCGCACGAAGACGCGAACCGATGCAAGCGCCGCGGCGAGGCGGCGAAGAATGAAAAAGCGCCGCGGCCCGAACGGCCGCGACGCCTCCGCATTTCTGCTTCGCCTTACTGGAACAGTTTGATCGCGTTGTTCAGGGTGACCCAGACGCCCCACAGGAGCGGGATGCCGACGAAAACCCACGCCGCCACGAGCTTTGGCGTATTGCCGGGGTCAGGGACATCGCCAACGTTTGCGTTCATGGTTGCTCCTTATGCCGAAACTTCGGCGAGTTTCTTCGCGTAATATTTCTCGTCGGCCGGTTTCATCGCGAAGTTGCAGATAAAGCCGATGACGAGCAGCCCCGCCATGATGTACATGGTAATGGAATACGCGTCGGCTTTGGCGACGCCGTGGTCTAATTGATACTGACGAATGTAATTGATCAGCACGGGGCCGGCCACGCCCGCAGCCGACCACGCCGTCAGTAGACGTCCGTGAATCGCACCGACGTTCGCCGTTCCGAAGATGTCGCGCAAGTACGCGGGAATCGTCGCAAAGCCACCGCCGTACATCGTCAGGATGATGCAGAAGGCGATGACGAAGAGTGCGATGTTGCCCATGTGCCCGAACGTAGGCACGAGAGTATACAAGACGGCGCCGAGGGCGAAGAAGATCATGTAGGTCGGCTTGCGCCCGATCCGGTCGGAGGTGGACGACCAAAAGATGCGTCCCGCCATGTTGAAGATGCTGATCAGGCCGACGAATGCGGCGCCCGCGACCGCCAAGTCTTTGATCGCTTCGGGAGTTCCGGCGAGGTGATGCAGCAAGCGCGGTCCGAACATTTCCTGAATCATCAACGACGCTTGACCGAGCACGCCGATGCCGGCCGTCACGTTGAGAAACAGTACGAGCCACAACAGCCTGAATTGCGGAGTTTTCCAGGCTTCGCCCACGAGGATGTTTCTGCTCGTGATCAGGCCTTGGGAGGCGGTCGGCGCCACGTAACCGGCCGGGCTCCAACCGGCTCGCGGTATCCGAACGATCAAGACGCCGACCATCATGAACATGAGGTAGATCGCACCCATCGTGCCCATCGTTTGCGCGACGCCGACGTTGTCCGCCGTCTTGTAATGCGCCATCAGGTTGACTGCGAGCGGGGCGCCGATCAATGCGCCGCCGCCAAAACCCATAATTGCCGTGCCGGTTGCAAGTCCTGGACGGTCGGGGAACCACTTGATCAGCGTCGAGACGGGCGAGATATAGCCGATGCCCAAGCCAATGCCGCCGATCACGCCGTAACCCAGGAAAACAATCCATAACTGATGCAGCGAGACGCCGATCGCCGAGACGAATAGGCCGCCGCAAAAGAGACAGGCGGCTGCGAACATCGCTTTGCGCGGGCCGACGTCTTCAACCCATTTTCCGAAAAAGGCGGCGCCCAGTCCCAAGAAAAGAATCGCAAGGCTGAAGATCCAGCCGAGGTCCGCAATCGACCAATCGCCGGGCACGTGCTCGGTAATGCCGAGCAATTGACTCATCGGCTTGTTGAAAACGCTGAACGCGTATGCCTGGCCGATGCACAGATGAATGCACAAGGCGGCGGGCGGGACGAGCCAACGGCTAAAGCCGGGCTTGGCTACGGAATGCCTAGAGTCGAGGAAATCCACTGACCCTCCAAATTCACGGAGCAAAAGAGAAACACGGCGGGTGCTTGCCTGCACCCTCCCCGGCGCCTTCGCGGGCTTTTGCGCGATGCCTGGGGCCGTGCGCCTCGAGGCCGAACAAGGCGGCGTGATTCGTTCCATTGCCGCCGTGGCAGCTGGCGGCGCTCTCGGGTCGGTCGTCCGCTACCTGATGGGCGTCTGGTTCGCGCGCGCGGCCGGGACGGCGTTTCCGTGGGGAACCCTCGCCGTCAATCTGAGCGGCTGCATAGCGATCGGGATCGTGGCCGAACTGGCCCAGCGGCGGCTCGGCCTCGACCCCACGCTGCGGCTGTTTCTCGTCACCGGCCTGCTCGGCGGGTACACCACCTTCTCGGCCTTCTCGTACGAAGCGCTCACCCTGGGTGAAAGCGGCAGCGCTTCCTGCGCGATCGTCTATGTGCTTCTCAGCGTCGCCGGAGGCATCGCGGCCGCGTATGCGGGCGCGCTCGCCGTGCGCGCCCTCGGGGCCTGAAAGGGGCGAAACGCGGGGGGTCGTAACCTTCTGTGCTTCCGCCGACCTAGTCCGGAGGTTCGTTTGATGTTTTCACGCCGTTTCAGTCTACTCGCGGTGGCCGCGTTCGTGCTCGCTTCGACCATCGGTCCGGGGTCGCCGGGCCCCGCCGGCGCGGCCGACTCGACCGTGACGATCTCGCAAGGCGTCGATCCGGTGACGATGGATCCGCTCAAACGCACCATTACCCCGACGACGAACGTGCATTACGCGCTCTTCGATACGCTCGTGCGCCACGACCTCAGCGGCAAGATGATCCCGTGGGTCGCGACGTCGTGGAAGCGCGTCTCGCCGACCGTGTGGGAGTACAAGCTCCGGCACGACGTCAAGTTTTGGAACGGCGATCCGCTTACGAGCGCGGACGTGAAGTTCTCGGTCGAAAAAATCAAAGATCCGGCCGAAGGCTCGGAGCAAGGGCCGCGCGTTGCGACCGTCGAGCGCATCGAAACGCCCGATCCCTACACCATCCGTTACATCACGGCGAAGCCGACCGCGATGATCGCCGGATATCCGTGGGAAGTCTTCATCGTGAGCTCAAAATATTGGAAAGAACACGGCGATGACGTCGGCAAGTCGAGCGGCTACGAAGCCGAGCATCCAATGGGCAGCGGTGCGTTCATTTTCAAATCGTGGCGCAAGGACGAGCAACTGGTTATGGACGCGAATGCCAACTATTGGCATGGAAAGCCCGCGATCGACCATATCGTCTGGAAGCCGATTCCCGAAGCCGCCTCGCGGGTCGCCGCACTGCGTACCGGCGAGACCGACCTAATCACGAACGTGCCGTCGCAATATCAACTCCAACTCGCCGGCGGCAGCAAGACGCGACTCAAGAGCGCGCGCAGCGTGCGCGTCCTGTTCTTCGCATTCAACACGCTCAAGCCCGGGCCGCAACAGAATAAGATCGTGCGTCAAGCGCTTAATTATGCCATCGACGTTCCCGCCATCATTCGAACCGTGCTCGGGGGACGCGGGTATCAAGTATCCTCTCCGCTGCCCACGAATTTTGTCGGCTACTCGCCGAAGATTCCGTTCTACCAGCATGACCTCGCGAAGGCGAAGGCGCTGCTCGCGCAGGCCGGATTCCCCGACGGCAAGGGCCTCGAGATGGTCGTCAACGCGCCGACCGGCCGTTATAACAAAGACAAAGAAGTCGCCGAAGCGATCGTCGGTCAGCTCAACGCGACGGGCGGCCACTTTAGCACAAAGATTCAAGAGTGGACCTCGTACGTGAACCAAACGAGTTCGCGCGCGTTGACGCCGATGTACGAACTCGGCTGGGGGAACGACAGCTACGATGCCGACAACACGCTCACGAGTTTATTCACCTCGGACGCGCGGCTTTCGACCTACGCGAATCCGGCGCTCGACAAGCTCGTTACCGATGCGCGGTACGAGCCCGACGTGGCGAAGCGGCAAGCGATCTACGACAAGGCGCTCGCCATCATCCACGACGAAGCGCCGTGGCTGTTCCTCTTCGAATACGAAGACCTGTACGCGAGCTCGAAGCGCCTCGTGTGGCAGGCGCGCGGCGACGAACTGATCTACTGCGACGACATGAAACTGCAATAATCGCGATCCCGTGACGACGTTTCTCCTTCGCCGGGCGGTCGGCGCGGTTTGGGTCGTCGTCGGGGTCGCGGTGACGGTCTTCCTCATCCTTCACCTGACCGGCGACCCGGCGGCAGTAATGATGCCGCCCGACGCGACGACCGAGCAGGTCGCGGCGTTCCGTCACAACCAGGGCTTCGACCGTCCGTTATACGTGCAGTTCGGCAGCTTTGCGTGGAACGCGTTGCGCGGCGACTTCGGCAACTCGCTGCGGCACGGCGAGCCCGCACTCGGGCTTGCGCTCGAGCGCTTTCCCGCGTCGTTCGAACTCGCGATCTCCGCCCTGCTGCTCGCGATCGTCGTGGCCGTGCCGATCGGCATTTTGGCGGCGGTGCGCCGGAATTCGCCGGTCGATCTGGCCGCCCGGGTCTTCGCGCTGATCGGTCAAAGCGCGCCCGTGTACTGGATGGGGATCATGCTGATCTTAATCTTCGGCGTACAACTGGGCTGGTTTCCGGTCAGCGGCATCGGCGGGATTCGCCATCTCGTGCTGCCCACGGTAACGCTCGCACTCTTCACGATGGCCCAGCTGATGCGTCTCACGCGAGCTTCGATGCTCGACGTGATGCAGAGCGACTACCTGCGCACCGCGCGCGCGAAGGGTGTTGCGCCGCTCGTCGTGTTGTGGAAGCACGCGCTGCGCAATGCGTGGCTGCCGGTCATCACGGTCATCGGCACCGAACTCGTCACGCTCTTTTCGCAAGCCGTCATCACCGAGACGATCTACTCGTGGCCCGGGGTCGCGCGCCTCGCCGTGCAGGCGATCGTGGACCGCGATTATCCGATCGTCGAGGTTGTCGTCATCTTGGCCGCGCTGGCGTTCGTCGCCATCAACTTGCTCGTTGATCTTCTGTATGCCTCACTCGATCCACGGATTCGGTACGAATGACGACGGCGGCCATGCCCGCGCCGAGCGGCCTCGACGAACGCGTTCGCCGCAAACCGTTTCTCGCCGTGCTGTTCTCCGGCTTTCCGACGATCGTGGGTGCGGCGCTCGTTGGGATCGCGGCGTTCTTCGCGATCTTCGCGCCGTTGATCGCGCCGCACGATCCGAACCTGCAGAACTTGGGCGGCGCGTTCAAACCGCCGGCGTGGCTCGCAGGCGGTTCGCCGGCGAATCTGCTCGGCACGGACGATCTGGGGCGCGACATCTTTTCGCGCATCGTGTGGGGCGCGCGCGTCGCGGCCATCGTCGGCCTTTCGGGCGTCGCGATCGGCGGTTCGCTCGGCGTGGCGCTCGGCATTATCGCGGGGTATTTCGGCGGTATCGTTGACGACGTGATCGCGCGGATCGCCGACGTGCAGTTCGCGTTTCCGTCGGTACTGCTCGCAATCGCGGTCGTGGGCGTGATCGGCCCGAGCCTGACGACCGTGATCGTCACGATCGGCATCACCGGCTGGGTCCAGTACGTGCGCGTCGTTCGCGCCGAAGCGCTGTCGCTGCGCGAGCGCGATTTCGTGCAGGCGGCGGTCGCGACCGGTGCCTCGCTCACGCGCGTACTCTTATGGCACGTGCTGCCGAGCATCGGCTCTTCGATCACCGTGCTTGCGACCTTCGGCGTCGCCCGGGCGATCATTTTGGAGAGCGCTCTGTCGTTCTTGGCGCTCGGCGTACCGCAAGAGATCACATCGTGGGGCGCCATGCTCGCCGACGGCCGGCAGTTCTTGGATACCGCGTGGTGGCTCGGACTCTTTCCCGGTCTTGCGATCTTCCTAACCGTGCTGGGCGTGAATCTCTTCGGCGACGGCCTTCGCGACGCGCTCGACCCGCACTCCCGCTGACGACGTCCCTTACGTTCTAATGGCGGCCCAGATCTGTTTGAGCGACGGCATCTTGCCGTATAAGAGCATGCCGACCCGGTAGATTTTTCCGGAGACGTAAAAGGCGATCGCGACGGCCAACGCGTTGATGACGATTGCCAGCGCGATCTGCCAGGCCGGGACGGCGGAGACGGCGATGCGCGTGAAGATCACGAAGGGCGAAACGAAGGGCACGAACGAGAATGCGACGCTGACCGGCGCGTCGGGCTGCGAGAGCGAGTATTGCGCGATGAAGAACGCTCCGACCACCGGCATGACCAGCGGGGTGGTTACGCTGCCGAGATCCTCGGTGCGCGAGATCAGCGACGCTGCCGCCGCGTAGATCGTCGCGAACTGCAGGTAGCCGAGCACGAAAAACACGACGAACGTAACGATCACGCCGGGATCGACGAAAAAGGACGGCATGGCGGCGGCCGGATTGTTCGAAGCGGAAGCTGCAGCGAAGTCGCTCGCGTGCGACTTGGCCGCGACGCGCGGGATCACGACCATCGCGGTCGTAAGCCAGGCGGCGATCTGCACCATCGCGATCGCGGCGGCGGCGAGCGTCTTGCCGACGAGCAAATTCGTCGGCGAAATCGTCGCGACCAAAATCTCGGCGATGCGGCTCGTCTTTTCTTCGGCAACCGCGGCCATGACGCTCTGGGCCGCCAAAATGATGGCCAGATACAGGATGAAGATCAAACCGAAGGCGACGCCGTGCGCCGTTCCAGCGCTCGTCGAATCTGCAAAGCGCCGGTCGATCGGGTGGACGGCGCGGTCCACATGCACGGCGGAATCGTATTTCGCGATCTGCAATCCCGCTACAAGTTAGAGATTGAGCGGGACGAGTTGCGAAAACGCGCGGTCGGCGAACGCCGAAAGATCGCGCGGGTAGATGTCGAGGAAGATGCGGGCGTTTTTGATCGACACGCCGATTGCAGCGGCCGCGTGGTGATGCGCGTCGAGGTACTCGGGGGTTACGGCCGCGGGCAGCGCTTCCACGCGTTCGAGGATTTGAAAGGCATGCCGGCGGGCGAGCAGCGTGGCGACCCGATCGCGAATCGCGGGCGCACCGGCAAGCACCAGGCCGTCAGTGGACGAGCGCTCGAGTTTAGTAAGGAACGACGGCGCCGCCAAGAGGATCATGATCGCCACGACACCGACCAGGGTCGCGACCATGAAAATGCGCGAGCGGATCTTGCGCATGAACTCCGCGGTGAAAACGACGCCGATTTCATTCATGCGGTTTCACCGAGGGCGCGCACGTAAATCTCGTTGAGCGAGGGTTCGACGCGCTCGAACGTATCCACCGGGCCGGCCGCGACCGCGCGACGCAGAAGCGCGCCGAAATCGGTGTCGGCCGGAACCGCATACGCTAGCGTCCCGTCGCGGCCGGAATGCGGTTCGAGGTCGAGCTCGGCGAACACGGCGCGGATCTCAGGCAGATCGGGCGCCACGCGCACCGTGCGCGTCGGAAAGAGCCGCCGCAGTTCGGCGAGCGTGCCTGCGGCGCGAACGCGGCCGGCGCCGATGATGCAGAAGGCATCGCACGCATCTTCGATCTGCCACATCTGGTGGCTCGAGAGCACGAGCGTCGTGCCGCGGGATGCCAGCAGCGCGATGCAATCGAGAATCACCTCGGCGTTCATCGGGTCGAGTCCCGAAAACGGCTCGTCGAGGATCAGCAGGTCCGGATCGTGCAGCACCGCGCACGCGAGCTGCACCTTTTGCTGATTGCCCTTGGAGAGTTCGCCCGCCGGTCGCGTTGCGTATTCCTCGATGCGCAGCGTCTTCAGCCAGCCGTCGGCGCGCTTTTTCGCGTCGAATTCGTCGAGGCCGTGCAGGCGCCCGAAATAGGCGATTTGATCGCGCACTTTCATCTTGCCGTACAAGCCGCGCTCTTCGGGAAGGTAACCGAACCGCCGGCGCATGCGGCCTTCTATGGGCTGCCCTCGCCACGTGATCGTACCCTCGTCGGGTGCAAAGATGCCGAGGATCATGCGCATCGTGGTCGTCTTGCCGGCGCCGTTGGGCCCGAGGAAGCCGAAGACCGAACCGGGCGCGCACGAGAAGCTGACGTCGCGTACCGCTTGAACCGATCCGAACGAACGCTTGACGCGATCGACGACGAGCATGGACCCTCTTTCGTATGCAGGGTGCGGAAGGACTCCACGCACCAGTCGCCGCGCTCGTTTCGTCCGGCGCCAGGAGCGGCCTGCGCAAGGCGGTATAGCAACGCGCTGTGAGTCTTCCCGAAAAAGCGACGCGCGCCGCGGCGCGATCCACGCGCGCCATGGTCGCTTCGCCGCACGCGCTTGCCACCGCCGCCGGCGTTGACGTTTTGCGCAGGGGCGGTAACGCGGTGGATGCGGCGATTGCGACCAACGCCGTCCTGTCGGTCGTCTACCCGACGAGTTGCGGCATCGGCGGCGACGCATTTTGGGTGATCTACGAGCCCAAAACCGACGAGGTGGTCGCGTATAACGGGAGCGGGCGCGCCTCGCGCGCGCTGACGGCCGACCTGCTGCGCGCGCAAGGCCATCGAGAGATGCCGCAACGCGGGCCGTTTTCGGTGACCGTGCCGGGCGCCGTGCGCTCGTGGGAAGACGTGGGGCGAGCGCACGGTTCGGGCGACCTCGACGAGCTGCTTGCGCCCGCGGAGACGTACGCGCGCGAGGGCTTCGCCGCTACCAACGTCAATGCCGATTACTTCGCGCTCAACGCCGAAATGTTGCGCAAAGATCCCGACGCGGACGCGCTGTTCATGCGCGGCGGCGTCCCGCGCGCAGGCGACGTGTTGCGCAATCCGCCGCTTGCCGGCGTGCTCGGTGAGATCCGTCGCGGAGGTGCGGACGCGTTCTATCAAGGCCGGGTTGCCGACGCGATCGCCGGGACGCTTGCGGCCGCCGGAAATCCAATGACGTCCGACGACCTTGCGTCGCATCGGACCGAACGCGTGCGGCCGTTGCGCATTGCCTGGAACGGCGCCGAGATTTACGCCCATCCGCCCAACTCGCAAGCGGCGATGGCGCTCATGGTCCTCGGTGCACTCGAACACGACGGCGCGGCGAGCGATGCCGACTGGACGCACCTTGCGGTTGAAGCGATCAAGTACGCGTTCGACGCGCGTGACGAGCGGATCGGCGAGCCCGCTGCCATGACGTCGCCGATCGACGAACTGCTCACGCCGCAAGCGCTGCGCTCCTTGCGCGCCAAGCTCGATCCCACTCGCGCACGCGAACGCTTTGCCCGTCCGGACCGCGGGGGGACGATCGCGATCGTCGCGGTGGACGGCGAAGGCCGCGCGGTTTCGCTGATCGAGAGCCTCTACATGAACTTCGGCTCGGGCATCGTGGCGCGCGGAACGGGCATCTTTCTCCAAAATCGCGGCGCGTATTTTTCGCTCGAGCCCGGCTCGGTCAACGAACTCGGCGGCGGCAAACGTCCGCTGCACACGCTGTCGCCGGGCATGTTGCTGCGCGACGGAAAGCCGGAATTCGTGTACGGGACGATGGGCGGCGACGGGCAGCCGCAAACGCACGTGCAGATGATTCACAACGTCTACGAACGCGGCCTCAACGTACAAGAGGCCATCGACGCGCCGCGTTTCGTGTACGGTCGCGATGCGGATTCCGCGTACGCCGATGCGTTGCGCGTCGAGTCTCGCTACGATCCGGCGGTGCTGGCGTCGCTGCGGGAGCGCGGTCACGAGATCTTCGTCGTCGGCCCGTATGAGAACGTACTCGGCCACGCGATGGGGATTACGATCGACCGGGAACGCGGGACGCTTGCGGGCGGAGCCGACCCGCGCGCCGATTCGCTGGCGCTCGGCTTGTAGGAATCAAGGGTGTTCGACGAGCCGCGCGGGCTCAAGAATTGGGGCGCGACGCTCGCCGACAGTTTGCATTGGTATCCGTGCGACGATCTCGGCTTTGCGCACGACGACGAGTATCTGCGGGCGCTCGACGTCGCCGCGCCGCCGGAACTGGCATTTGCCGCGCTCGCCTTCTTCGGGGCGCGTGGCGCTCCGCCGATTCCCGGCCGGCGTTTCTTTGGATGGTTTCGGGTCGTGACTGCGGCGCAGAACGAGCACGTGACGGTGGCTTTGCGCCGCAGCCTCCCGAGCTGGTTGCTCGGCGACTACGTGATGACGTACCGGGTACTCCCGGGCGATGTCGGAGCACGACTCGCGCTCAAGGTGCTGGCGCGCTATCCGCGCGGCCCCCTGGGGCTGCTCGCGCGCATGGGGGCGCCGCTGGTAGACCGCATCGCTTCGGCCCAGCGGCTTCGTCGCGTACGCGATGCGGCGGAAGCCGCACAAATAAATGAGTAACCGAATGTCTCTAGTCCTAGTTGACTACCTAACCCTGCTTTGTTAAGGTCCTAAACAACCTGCCAAGCTTCTCGCTTGGGTCGTGCCAATGGGGTGGGTCGGTCATGCTGCTCGAGGACTTCGAACGTTTGGTCCGCCGGGAGGCTCCATTTCAGCCCCCGGAGACGCTGCGCGCTGTGGCCGCCTACCTCGAATCGCTAGCATCGGGGCGGACAAACGGTTCGGGCGAGTTACGCGTCGGCGCAGCCGTCCACGCCAGCCATCTCGATTACGAATGGCACACGTACGGCGTCGTGACCGAGCTGTGCGAGACGACCTGTCTCGTCCAGTCGCCCGAACGGGATCGCCCCGAGTTGATCGTGCGCGACGAACAGCACGTTCGCATGCTGAGCCCCGAAGAATGGGCGCACGTCGAACCGCGTCTGCGTGGACGGAAAGAACGGCTCGCGGACGAGCGCAGAGCTACGGCCGGCTAGCGATCCTTCGAAAAACGTCCGAACGGCGGCGGCTTCGCGTTTGCGCCTTTGACCGCGTGCCAGATGATGTCGTTTAGGTCGGCCGCCGGTGCGGCATCGGCGTGTTCGAAATCGAGCGCGGCGCTGTCCTTAGCGCGGTAGGCCGCAGTTGCGTTGCGCGTCGAGAGGTCCACGCGCGCGGGTAGGGCGTCGAACGGTTGCGCGTTCCGTTTGCGCACGTCGAAGGCTGCGTAGAGGGGGTTTGCCGACGCGTCGTAGACCGAGAGCGGCGGGAGTCCGAGAATAATTTCGATGGTGCGCACCAAGCCCGCGGTCGAATAGCGCTCGTGCTGCACGCCGCCGGCCGCGATGGGACTCACGACGTACATGGTCGTGCGCTGGTCGTCAACGTGATCGGGACCATTTTGTGCGTCGTCTTCGATAACGAAAATCGCGGTGTCTTTCCAATAGGACGAGTGGGACACGGCGTCCACGATGCGTCCGAGCGCGAGATCGTTTTCGGCGACCATCGCGGTCGGCGTCTTCGACCCGGGCCGCGTTCCGTTGGTGTGATCGTTCGGCAAGCGCACGATCTCGAGTTGCGGAAGGTCGCCGCGCGTCACGTAACCAGCGAACTCGCGCGCCCACTCGGCCTCGCGATCCAAATCGGAATACGACGTGTCGTAGCCGCGATACACCGGGTCTATGCGACCGGTAAGGTCCGGCATGTGTGTCGTGACGGGCTCTCCGGCGCGCCCCGGGTTGGTGACGAACTCGCCGTAGTCGCGCAGCGAGACGCCTGCCGCAACCGCGGCGTTCCAAAGATATCCGCTGTGCGGAATTGACGCGTCGGCGCCGTCTTCGAAGTCGTATAATGCGCGCCGCGACGGACCGTTCTGCGGATACATGCGCTCGAGGTAGTCGTTGCCGAAGGCGGCCATAGACCAGTTGTGACCGTCAGGGCTGATCTGCGCGTCGGCAAACGTCGCGTCGAAAACGCCGAAGCGCCGTGCGAGCGCATGTTGGTTCGGCGTGACGTTCTCGCCGAATAGCGTGAGTGCCGGATCGCCGTCGGCGCCCGCGATGTCTCCCAGCACTTGATCGAACGTGCGATTCTCTTTGACGATGTAGATGACGTGTTTGATCGGTCCGTTCGGGCGTACTGCCGAAAAACCGTAACGCCGCTGAACTTCGCCGAGCGGGTCCGAGAGCGCGGCACTCGCGCGCCGGTCCGCGAGCGCACCGCGCACGTTCGGGCCGGCGTTGTCGCGCACGACCGCCAGGCCGGAGGCCACGGCACCGTCGTCGGGACGCGCGATGCGTCGAATGGAACCCGCGAGCGTCGAGAGCACGTAGCCGGGCGAGCCGCGCTCGTAAGGCTTGAACGCCGGATTTGCGCGGCTGCCTTCACCCTTGCCGTTGGCCACGTACAGCGTGCCGTCGCGCGGATCCACGGTGACCGCGGTCGGATACCAGCCGGCCGCAAGCGCGCCGAGCGCTGAAAGGCCACCGGTCGCGTCGACGGCCAGCACGGCGACCGCGTTCGCGGCGCCGCACGCAACGTAGAGGCGGCGGCCGTCGCGATCGAGCGACATCGCGCTCGGTGACGCGCCGAACACTTTCGCATCGTACAGTCCGACGTTGACGTCGGCGATGCGCGCGCCAGCTTTCACGTCCACGACGCCGATCGCGTCGTCGTCAGCCTCGGCGACGTACAGTCTGGAACCGTCCTTCGACAGGAGCAAGCTTTCGGGATGTTTGCCGACGGCGATGACGCTCGGACGCGTAGCGTGCGTCGCAACATCGATCACCGAGACACTTTGTTCCGCCCAGTTGGCGACGAAGACCAGCGAACCGTCGGCCGAAAAGGCAACGCCCGCGGGCCGATGGCCGACTTTTGCGGTCGCGACGACGTTACCACTCGCGACGTCTACGAACGCAACGGCATCCGCGAGATTGCCCGCCACGGCCAGCGTCTTCCCGTCGGGCGACAAGGCGAAGCCCGTCGGCCAAAATGGTTTGGGCATCGCCAGCGTGCGATCGGTTTGACCGCTCGCGGCGTCAACGTGCACGAGCGATTCGCCGCCGCCGCTCGAGCCCCAGAACCCGCTGCCGCCGTCCGGCACGACGTCGCCGTAGGCGTCGGGTAAATCGATACTGCGCTGCACGGCAAGCGTTGCCGGGTCCAGGATCCGAAAGCCGTTTGCGCCGCCGCCCGTTTCCGCCACGACGAGGTGTGCGCCGTCAGCGGTCAGCCGCGCGCTCGAAGGCAGCGGTCGCGTCGCGCCCACGCGGTCGGGGGCGGGCGACAGC
Source organism: Vulcanimicrobiota bacterium (assembly GCA_014304965.1). Lineage (GTDB taxonomy): Bacteria > Vulcanimicrobiota > Vulcanimicrobiia > Vulcanimicrobiales > Vulcanimicrobiaceae > Cryoxeromicrobium > Cryoxeromicrobium davisii. Next base: position 32,773 of record JACRTZ010000267.1, read on the forward strand.
GTCCACTCCGTGGGCAGCAGGACGCGGCCCGCGCCCATGGCTGCGAAAACTACCGCAATGGGTAGAAGCAAGACGGACGCAGCGGCCGCCCAGGCCGGGCGTTTCTTCATGAACCGCAAGAGCAAGGCCATTCGGCCAAGTTCCGCCTCGAACCATTGGCCCCTCGGAGCACGAGCGCGCGCGGACTCGCTTGATGCGGCCGGAAACAAAAATGCGTGCCCCGCTCGTTTCTCGAAAGGAGGCGACCATGAACCTGAACGCTTCGACGGTCTTTGCCCAGGGCCGATTCATGACGTACGACGATGCGCGGGTCGGCCTGCTGACGCACGGGCTCAATTACGGCACGGGCTGTTTTGAAGGCATTCGGGGGTATTGGAACCAGGACGAGCGCGAACTCAACCTGCTGCTGCTGCGCGAGCACTTCGAGCGGCTTCATACGTCCGCGAAGATTCTCTTGATGAAGATTCCGCATACGGTGGACGAATTGGTCGAACTCACGCTCGAGCTCTGCGCGCGCAACCGATTCGAGCAAGACGTGTACATTCGGCCGCTGTGCTACAAGAGTGCCGAAGACGTCGGCGTGCGGCTGATGGGCGTCCCCGACGCCTTTACGATTACGGCCCTTCCCTACACGCCGTACTACGACGCGTCGGCCGGGCTGAAGACGTGCGTCAGTTCGTGGCGCCGGGTTGACGATACGATGGCGCCTGCCCGCGCGAAGATCACCGGCGCGTACGTGAACTCCGCGCTCGCCAAAAGCGAAGCGCAGATGAACGGATTTGACGAAGCGATCATGCTCTCGAACGACGGTCACGTAGCCGAAGGTTCGGCCGCCAACATGTTCATCGTCCGTAACGGCACGCTGTTCACGCCCGATCCGACGCAGAACGTGCTGGAAGGGATCACGCGGCGCGCAGTGCTGACGCTGGCCGAAAACGAGCTTCGTATTCCGGTCGTGGAGCGCATGATCGATCGCAGCGAACTGTACGCAGCCGACGAAATTTTCTTCACGGGGACGGCTGCCGGCATTACGTTCGTGACGGCGGTGGACCATCGCCAAGTCGGCGACGGCCGCATGGGCCCGGTCGCCCGGCGCCTGCGCGAACTCTACGAGAGCGCGGTCAACGGGCGCGCGCCGAAATACCGCGGATGGCTTACGCCCGTGTACGCCAACCGCCGCGTCCCCGCCTAAGCGTTCTGTTCGAGGAGTATCGGCCGACGCGCACGGCCGCTGGGCGCAGGCGCGAGGTTTGGCGTAAGCTCTCGATTCTGCTTGCGATCGGCGTTGCCGCCTTCGCCGGGTATGCGTGGATGGGACCGCTCGGCCTGGCAAAAGTAGGGTCAATCGTCGTGTGCGCGATTGGCGTTGCATCGGCACTGACGAAAGGGCGAACGAACGTCGACCGCGTCGTATGGGTGCTCGGCGCGCTGTGCGCTGCCTATGTCGTGGTCGCCGACATCGGGTCGACCTCCGCGTTCAAGCTGATGGTGCTTTCTCTCGTCTGCGTAACGTTTAAGAGGCGAAACGCCTTTTCGCGAAAATGGGAACAGCCGCCCTGGCCGCCGCCCTACGTTAGTGCGCGACGAAAGTTGGTGGCGGCTTTGCGCGAGCGAGCGGTTACGAAGGGGTAACGGCGGCGGGCTCAGCCGTAGCGGCGGGTCCCCAGAGCGAACCCGGCGCGTCCGGAAATGCCGGCGGCACGGGGCCGCTCACGTTCCACATCTCGAGGTCGGGCGCGAGCGCTTGCGACGACGGATAGTGCGGCTTGACGCTCATCGTGAAGGCCGGCATTCCCGAATCCTGACGCCAATGCGCGAACTTCCCCAACTCGTCGTACGCGATGCGCGACACTTTGTGAATGAAGCGACGGCCTACCGATAAACTCGGAAGCTGCGTCGTCATGACCGCGATCACGTAGGGTTCCTCATCGAGGTAGACGATGCCGACGTCGTTGAGCGTGTCGTGCAGCGAGCCCGTCTTGTGGGCGATCTTGGTTTCGCGGGGCAACGGCTGCGGCAAGAGACTGTTGTGCGTTTGGCCCGTGAGGATCGAGAGCATCTGTTTCGAAGACCACTCGTCCACGAGCCGGTTGCGCGCCATCCCGTCGAGCAGCCGAACCATGTCCCGCGGACTCGAACGCAACGCGTAGCGAATACCGTCGCCCGCCGAGCGAATATAATCGCCGAGTTGCGTGTGATGCAGCCCCAGTCCGCGCATCGTCGCGTTCACGCGCTGACGTCCGACGAGCCGGATCAGCATGTTGGTAGCCGTGTTGTCGCTATCGTTGATCATCAGCCACAGCAGCTGCTCGACCGTGCGCTGGGTCCCTTGGCGTCCGTCGGCAAGGTCGCCCGAGCCCCAATCGCGATCGCCCTTTTGCAAGTGCATCTTCGTGTTGAGGTCGATGCGGCCGCTCGCCATTTGGCCGAACACCTCGACCATCACCGGTATCTTGATCGTCGAGGCAGCAGGCAGGCTGACGCCTTCGTTGACGCCCGACATCGCGCCGGTTGCGAGATCCTCGATCGCGATGCCGACGGTTCCCGGCGCGTTATTGGCCGCGCGTGAAAGCTGCGTTTGTAGACTGGAGAACGGACCGAACAGCGCTTCCGCGCGCGCGCAGACGGGCGCGCCGGCGAGCGCGAGGCTCAGCACGCCGAAGATCAGTCGCATTACCAGACGACCGCGAAACGTCATACGCATGTGACTAGTTGACTGAAAACCCGCGTTGCGACCTTTGTACGAACGTAAAACTTTTGCACAGGCACGTAGGGCGTTGGGCCCGCCTTCAACCCGTGTAGGGAATTCCGTCCGCCTTTGGCGCGCGGGCGCGGCCTGTGATTCCCGTCAATGCCGCAAGGGCGGCTAAGTACGGCAGTGCTTGCATCAACTCGCTTGGGATGCCCGAGCGTTGGAGCACGAATTGCAGCGCCGCGAGCGCTCCGAATCCGATCGAAGCCCCGGTGGCGCCGAGCGGCGTCCAGCGCCCGAAGATGACCGCGGCGAGTGCGATGAAACCGCGCCCGGCCGTCATGCCGTCGGAATAGAGGTCGAGCTCGCCGATGGACAAGTACGCGCCGCCGAGTCCCGCGAGCGCGCCGCCGAGGATCGTTGCCAGCACGCGCACGCGGCGCGGGTCTACCGACGCCGAGGCAAGTGCGTGCGGATTTTCGCCGGCCGCGCGCGTGCGCAGCCCCCATCGCGTTTTGTTGAGCGCGACATGCAGGCCAGCCGCTGCGAGGAATGCGACGAGGATGAGCGCGTATTCCCCGCTTCTTCCGAGCGCGTGCACTTCGGCGGACGCGCCGGGCTGGCCGAACACGACCGTCAAGCCGAACGCACAGCCGCCGAGCGCGAGCAAGTTGATGCCGGTGCCCGCAACGATCTGATTAACGTTGAAGCGGGTCGCGGCGAAACCGAGCAGCCATCCGCACAGCGCGCCGGCCGCGATGCCGGCAGCAAGGCCGAGGATCGGGCTGCCCGTGACGAACGAAACGACCACGGCCGTGAACGCGCCGACCGTCAGTTGCCCTTCGAGCGCGATGTTCAGGATGCCGGCGCGCTCGCACACGACGCCGCCGAGCGCGGCGAAGATCAGCGGCGCCGCTTTGACGAGCGACAGGGTCAGAAAACCGGTCAACTGATCCATTACGCGCCTGCCGCGGTCTTTCTCGTTCCGACGAATCGGCGCGCGGCCAGCGCGACGATCGCAAGGCCTTCGACGAACGAGACGACGTCTTTGGGAACGTGAGCGACCGCCTGCATCGTCAAGCTGCCGCTTTGCAGCATCCCGAAGGCAAACGAGGCCACGACGATCAGCAGCGGATCGAGATCGCCGACGAGTGCGACCGCGATTGCGATGAAGCCGTAGCCGGGCGAAAGTGAAACGTTGAACCGATGCAGCACGCCGGTTACGATCGTCGCGCCGCCGAGGCCCGCCATCGCTCCCGAAATGGACATTGCGAGAAACGCCATGCGCGGCAGGTTGATCCCGGCTCGCCGTGCGGCGTCCGGCGCATCCCCTGAGGCTCGCAGTTCGTAACCGAAGACGGTTCGGTCGAACACCCAGCGCACCAAGAACGCGAGCAAGATCGCGATAATCAAGGCAATCGTCAGGCGGCTGCCGGGCAACAGCGTCGGGAGCCACGACGTTACGGGCAGTTCGCCCGTTTCGGGGCCGGCCGCGCCCGGCGTATGCAGCGGTCCGACGACGAGGTAGTTCGCCATCAAGGCCGCGATGATGTTGAGCATCAGCGTTGCGATGACTTCGTTGCCGCCGAAGCGCGCGCGCAAGATTCCCGCGAGCGATCCCCAGATTGCGCCGCCAAGAGCGCCGCCCGCAAGCAAGATCGGGACCGCGATGATTTGCGGCGCGATCAGATGCACCCCGAGCACGCCCGCAACGAGGCCGCCGACGATCAGCTGGCCCTCGGCGCCGATGTTGAAGAGGCCGGCGCGAAACGCGAACGCGACAGCAAGCGATGGAAAGAGCAGCGAACTCGTCTGGACGAGCGTTTCGGCGATCTGACTCGGTCCGCCGAGCGAGCCCTGGAACAGTGCGAAGAAGCCGAGCAACGGATTCGCACCGGCCACGACCATCGCGAGGGCCGCAATGGCGAGAAGGCCGACGGCAGCAACCCACGGTCGCATCACGCGGCGCCCGCCATCAAGTTACCGATGCGGCCGCGATCGATCGCGTCGCGTTCGAACGTCCCGACGATGGCGCCGCGATACATGACGAGAACGCGATCGGCCAGTGCCAAGATCTCATCGAGTTCGAAGGAAATCAACATGACCGCTACACCTGCGTTG
>JACRTZ010000013.1:0-7176 GCA_014304965.1 Vulcanimicrobiota bacterium
CGTCCCGAATGACGTGCGTCTCGTTGACGACGAGCACGTAATCGGGTTGTAAGAGCGTGGGGAGATCGGTGAAGCGCTTGTGCTCGAGGGATCCGTCCGCGGGTGAAACGAGCAGCCGCGACGCATCGGCCGGTTCGGCCGGAGCGCGCGCGATCAGTTCGTGGGGAAGCTCGTAGCGATAGTCGCCGGTGCGTCGAAGGACGCGACGTTAGCCGACGGTCGTCGAGGGGAAGTAGAAGGCGACGATTTGCGCTGCGGTCGCGCCGCTTGCGCCCATCGAGCGCGCGCCCCACTGGCACATGCCCACGCCGTGTCCGCGGCCGTTGCCCGCGACCGCCAAGGAGCCGCTGGCATTTCCGACGCTGCGCAAGTACGTGCTGCGCACGACGGCGGCGCCGACGCCGAACCGGAACGCCTGCGATGCGACCTGCACCGTCGCGGCGGAACCGACGAAGTTCACGAAGCGCGGACGGCCGCTCGGGTCCACGTCCTTGAGTTGCACGTCGCGCAGGTCGCCCGCGCGCGCCAACTCCAGCGCGCGTTGCACGGAATCGTATGAGATGTTCGTTTGCCAGCGATAGTCGGGCGTATCGGCGCAATGCGGATCGGCGACGCTGCGCAGATATGGGCGCGGCGAACCCCACACGTCGCCGGAGTCGGCCGTGCGCCCCCCGCAGCAAGCGGAAAACGCAACGTTCGCCGGCGCGCCGTTATAGGAAACGATCTGTCCGGCCGTCGCGTCAACGGCGGCATGACCCTCGACCGATTCGCTCTCGATCCCACCGTAGCGTTGGTCGCTTTCGGTCGCGACGACGTCGTACGGTTTGCTCGGGCGTAATTTCGTGAGCGCGTAGGTGCGCGCGACGATCGCCTGCGCTTCTTGCGAGGCGTGCGGCCAGCCGGGCGAGACTTCGGCGCTGAGCACGCCGTAGAGGTACGCGTCGAGCGGAACGACGTTGACGAGACCGCGCTTGCCGTCGGCGAGCGTCACGTAGGTGAACGTGCCGCGATACGTGCGACCGTTCCAACCGAAGTGCCAGGCGTCGAGCTGGCGGGGCGAGCCGGTCGCGTCGCCGCTCGCGAGCAACACGCGCACGGGGCGCTCCGTGACGGCGCCGCCGACATCGTGGCCGCCCGTCGCCGAAGCGACCCGGGGATAAACGACTACCGCAGCGCCCAAAGACGCCACGAACGCTCGACGTTGCATTCAGGGTACTCTTCGGCGCTCGCGCCCAGCGCCTAGCGTGACGCCGGTCTCAAATCGTATCTTTACAGAGCCTTTGCGGTCCAGGTCACGTTTGAGCGCGACCGCGGGACGATCGGCCTATTCCGGCGGACGCGTGACCCGGCTCACAGGCCACTTACGGCGTCATTCGCCGGCAGCGAACAACTCGTTCAGATCCAATTCGAACGGCGCGAGCGCACCGGCGAGCAAGGCGACCGGAATCGTCAACGTGCTGCCGCGAAGGCCCGCATGCAACGAGCTTCCGTCGCTCACCTCAACCACGCGATCCTCGGGGTCGATCAGCACGGCGCAGGCAGCGCCGTTCCGAATGTAGCTCTCGATCTTCCGCCGCACGACCGCGAGCCGATCGCTGTGCGACGCCACTTCGAACACGAGGTTGGGGCACATTCGGGCGAATGTTTTGAGCGACTGGCTCGAGCGCAGGTCGACGAACCTCTCGGCGCTCAGCCAGGATGCATCGGGCGCGAACAACGCAGTGTCCGGCAGTCTGAAGCCGGCCGACGATCCGGCCACGCGGCCGCCGTTCCCGAAGCGTTCGTTCCAGTTGGCCAAGCGCTGGATTAAGAGCGTGTTCACGCCGTCGCTTGCGAAACCCGCGGGCGGGCTCACGAGCAGCTTGCCGTCCGCCGTGCGCTCGAAACGCATCGGAGGATTGCGCCGGACGAGTTCCTGGATGTCCTCGTCGGAATACTCGCGCAGAAAGTCCAGGCCGAATTCCATGACATAGTTTACCACGTGTCCTCCAGTTCGTATATCACGACGAGAAGGCTACGTGGCTAGGGCGGAGTCAGGTCGCGGCGGTGAACAATTCCGTCAGCTCAAGTTCGAACGGAGCGAGCGCACCCGCGAGCAAGTCGAGCGGGATCGTCAAACGGGACGCATCCGAAGCGGGGGTGTGCAAGCGATCTTGTGTACTGATCTCAACGAGATGCCGCTCCGGATCGATGAGCACTGCACAGGTCACGCCGTTTCGAACGTACGTTTCGATCTTCCGTCGGACGGCGTTGATTCGATCGGTCGGCGAAACGATCTCAAAAACGAGGTTGGGAGATGCCGGCGCAAATTTGTCGAGCGGCTGTCGCGCGCGCAATTGTGCGAAGCGCTCCGCGTTCAACCACGACGCGTCCGGTGCAAAGAGCGCGCCATCGGGAAGCGTGAAACCGGCCGAAGACCCGAGCACGGTTCCTCCGTTGCCCGACCGCACGTTCCAGTTCCCGAGCGCCAATACGAGCGCGGCATCCCGGCGACCGCCAAGCCATCCATTTGGCGGACTCACCAAGAGCCGCCCCTCAGGGGTGCGTTCGAATTGCAGCCCCGGGTTTCGGCGCACGAGTTCTTCAATGTCCTCGTCCGAATATCGGTGGAGCAAATCCACTCCGAAGTCCATGACATAGTTTACCACAGGCGCTCCCAGTCGTGTATCACGACGGAGCGAGTGCGTGGCTAGGGTCGGGAGGCCCGGCGCTACCCCACGTGCTGCAGCAGCAAGATGGAGCTGCACACCATGAGTCCCGAGAACACCAAGCGCAAGCGGCGTTCGGGCATGCGATACGCCAAGTGCACGCCGTACGGAACCGCGAACAGCGCGCCGAGTGCGAGCGGGATGCCTAAGAACCAATCCACGTCGCCGGCCCACGCGTACGTTGCAACGCCGACGAGCGTCCCCGGCGCGACCAGTGCGAGGCCCAGCGCCTGCGCAGAGGTTTGCGAAAGTCCGAAGAGCAGCGACATCAACGGCACCGAGAACGCCGCACCGCCGACGCCGAACAGTCCGGACAGCGCGCCGCCGAACGCGCCGACGATCAGCGCAACCGGCCACGGATAAACACGCTGCGGCGTCGCGGAATCAGCATTCGGCGCGAACGCCTTGTACGCCATGAAGATCGCGATTGCGAGCACGAACGCGGCGAAGGCGATACGCAACGGCGCACTCGGGAGATGCGTCGCGAGGTGCGCCGCTAAGAACGTGAACGGAAACGCGGGCAGCGCGAGCGACAGCGCGAGGCGCCGGTCGAGCGCTTGTTTTTTCGAGTATCGCCACAAACCGATTGCAACGTTCGGAACGACCATAACGAGCGCGGTCCCCTGCGAGTGCTGCTGATCGAGACCGAACGCGAGCGCCAGGAACGGAATCGCGAACACGCCGCCCCCGATCCCGAGCAAACCGCCGGCGAACCCGAGGATCGCGCCCGCGACGAGCAACTCGATGATGCTCGCCATCGAGACCACGTGGAAGAACTGTTCGATCAAGATGCTCTTAGCCGATGATTTCGACGATCCGCGCACACGGATCGAGCCGAATCTTCGTGCCCGACGCTAGACGTTTGAAGATGTCGGGATCCACGCCCGAGACGATCGGGATGCCGGCTGCGGCCGCGCCTTGCACCATAACCGGATTGACGTCGCCGAACACGAGCCCCGCGAACCCGACGCCGCGGCCCTTCATCATCAAGAACGCCCAGCCGCCGGCGATGCCCCCCTGCACGCCCGGGCACACGAGGATCTTGCCGGCGACGGACTGGCCGAAGTTTGGATGACCGATGCGCGAGATGACGCCGCCGACGCGATCGAGGTCGTAGCGCGGGCTAAACGTGTAGAGCGAGACGAGCGCGGGCGCTTCGACGGCCGAGCCCAGGCCGCGCTCGCACGAAAAACGCTCGCTCACGGCAGCCGTCCCGTTACCGCCGCCTCGACGGCATCGGCGGTCCGCCGCAACACCGGCTCGTAGCCGTGGGCCTTGATGATGTTGAACAGCTTGCCGGAATTCGTGACGACGCGCTTCCAGCCGAACTCCTTGCGCATCGCCGCCGGATCCATGATGTACCAGCACACGCCTTGCAGCACGAGCGCGCCCGTCGCCTTGATGCGTTGCGTCACGCCGCAATGTTGGGCGGCGTCGAACATCATCGAGTTCGTTGTCACGATCACGGTCGAACCGTTCGCGATCTTGCGATCGGCGAAGAGGTCGGCCAGCCGCTCGAGTTCCACGAGCGACAGTTGCGGCGCGGTGAAGACGACCAGATTGACGGCCGGATCGGCGGGCGTGCCGCGCGCGTAGACGTCATCGACGTCTGCCGCCGAAATGGAAACCTCGTCGAGCAAGGTCGCGCCCTTCATCACGGTTTCGCGGTCCGGTGCTTCGGGCGTCACGCCCAAAACGTGGTACATCGCGAGCGAACCGAAGCTCGCCAAGGTCGCGCCCAGATGCTTGAGATCGTCCGGCGCCGGCGACGCGTCGCGCAATTCGATGAGCGGAACGTTCCAGTAGCCGCGCGCGCGTTCGCCGACGATCGCCGCGACCGCGCCATAGTCCGCCACGTCGCGCAGCGGCGCTTCGACGACGAACCGATAGTTCGGGCGGCGCGCTTCATCGAGGTGGAAACCGTAGGCGGGTGTGCGGCCGGTTATCGCCGCCGCGATTGCGGCCGGACCTGACTCATAGTTCGTGCGCGCGCCGAGCGCCCCGTTCGCATAAGCCACCGTGCCGGTGTCGCCCCAGGCGACGTGCTCGCGAAAGCGCGGCGTGTACACGGATTGATAGTTGATGCACGTTTCGACCGTCGCGAAACCGAGTTCGCCGATCAGCCGCCGCACCTCGCGCTCGTTTTCGACGAGCGCCGGCGACTGGTGGAGTTGTTCGGCATGATCGTAGTCCACGCAGGCGGCGTTGCGGGTGCAGGGCACGCACGCGCGCGCTCCCGAGGCGACGAGATTTTCGAGATACGTCTTGCCCGCCTCGCCCATCACTTCGTAATCGCCCATCACGTGGACGTTGGAGATTTCGACGAACCGTTCGGCGCCAAAAAATTCGCCGACACCAATCTGCTGCTCGAGCGCAATGCGCAGCGGCTCGCCGAGTTGCCCCGCAGCGATCTTCTTTTCGTGTTGGGTTAAATGCATGAAATGCCGTATCCGTCAGTTCGGAGATTGCTGCGTCAGCCGGTATTGGGTGATCACGTTTTGGATGGCCAAATAGAGCACCGCGAGCGGGCCCGGTTTCTCGCGGCTCGCGACGAGCTCGCTTTCGACGCCCGAAGCGGCCACCACGCCTTTATCCGTCAGGACGAAAAACGTGACGCGTCCTGCGGGCGGAAGCGGAAAGACCGCCGCCGACTCGAGCAGCGGAAGCGCCGCGATGCCGGCCTCGACCGCTATGCGCGCCGCGTCGCGAATCCTTTGGTGCTTCTGGCCGCCGCCGATATACCCGGCGCCGCTGCTGAAGTACATGCTCGCGTGACCGTCGGCTAGTGCAACGATCGTTGCGGTGCCGCCCTTTAAACCGAGGTCGGCGACGACTCCCCACGGCCGGCCGAGTGGCGCGCCGGGCACGTCGGAGCGGGCGCTCCGCAGCGCTTGGTCGCGCAGGCCGATGTAGTTGCCGCTCATGCGGCGACTTTCGGCCTCGGCCGAGCGGCGTTCCTACGCCGCATCCACGCGCGGTTGCGGGCGACGAGGCACTTCGCTTGCTATCAATAAGGTAGCAAGATGCGGCGACACAGCGTTCTTGCACTCGGCGCGCTCGTCGTGGCTTTGCCGATACCGGCCTCGGCGCACGAAAAGTGGTTCATCGACGCAACGAAGTACCCGTTGCGTTGGGATCTCTTCGTCCGCGACGGGCCGCTCTGGAGCGTGCTCGCCACGGTCGCGGTCGTGGCGGGACTCGCGGTGCTCTGGCGCATTCGCGGCGGGCGAGATTTTCTTCCGTACCCCGAGCGACTGGGCGCGACGGCGCAATCGCGGCGAATCGTGTACGGCTTGCTGCCGCTCGTAATCGGACTGCACACCGCCCTCGCACTCCTGAGTGACGGTACGCACGGCGCGCTACTGTCGCCCAACGCGCAGCTGCACGGCGCCGCAGCCTACGTGTGCGGTCTCGTCGAGATCTGGATCGCGCTATCGTTTTTCTACGGGGGGCTCACGCGCGTCGCCGCAATCGCGCTCGCTCTCCTCTGGATCGCCGGCCTTGCGCTCGCCGGCGTTCGAGACATGCTCGACAACGTGCTGTATCTCGGGATCGCAGCGTTCTTTTTCATGGCCGGTCGCGGCCCGATCGCCGTAGATCGCTTTATGTTTCCGCGCTTCGAGCCGCCGGCGCGCTTGGCGCGCAACGCCGTGATCGCGCTTCGCATCGGTCTGGGTGCGAGCTTCGTCATCGTGGCGTTCACGGAGAAACTCGCGAACCTCCCGCTCGCGCTCGCGTTCTTACAGAAGTACCCGCTGAATTTCACCTGGTTCCTTGGCATGCCGCTGTCGGATCATACCTTCGTCCTTGCGGCCGGAGCGGTCGAGTTGCTGGTCGGCCTTTGCCTTTTGTTCGGCGTCTTCGCGCGCGAAGCGATCGTCGTCGCGTGGCTGCCGATCAATCTGACGCTCACGTATTTCGATACGACCGAACTGATCGGCCATTTACCCATCTACGGAATCATGGCGCTCTTGCTGATTTGGATTCCGGGGCGCGCCAATCGTGACGAGTGGATCCAGGGACTTCGATTTTTCCGAACCGCCGCCCGTCGTCGTTCGACGGAATAAGAAAAGCCCCGGGCCGTAAAGCCGCGGGGCTCTTCCTTGGAAGCGCCGGGCGCTATCCTTTGTCTTTGTCTTTATCTTTGTCTTTGTCGCGGTGCCGCTTGTGCTTGTCGTCCTTGTCGTTGTCGGTCGAACCTTGATCGGGACCCTTCTCGTACGTGTAGGTCGTTTGATCGCTACCGATGCTGACGAAGGTATTGTCGAACTGCACGGTTTGGTTCGGCAGCGGCGGGTAGCCATCCACCACGAGGAAGATATCCGTCACCATGTAGCTGCCGTACTTCACCTGCGACGCGGCGTACGGATCGTAGAACGTGCCGCCGGGGAGTTGGGAATCGTCAACCAGGCCGCTTGCGAGATTGCCCGAGTTGGTCCAGACGTTGGGCGGACAGCCCGTGTAGTTC
>JACRTZ010000013.1:7186-7399 GCA_014304965.1 Vulcanimicrobiota bacterium
CGCCTGAGGCGGTTCCGTTCGTCAGCGAAACGACGAATCTCGGCGATCCGCCCTGGCACGTTCCGGCGGCGAACCGGTAGTCGGTGCTCAGATTCATCAGTTGGCTGTACGTCGCTCCCGCCGGAAAGGCAAAGTCGACGCCGCCGTACGGCATGCTCGGCGACCAGATCGCCTGGGCTGCGGTCGGTGAGGCGTTGCCCGGATGAACGAGCG
>JACRTZ010000166.1 GCA_014304965.1 Vulcanimicrobiota bacterium
GGCCCTGACCGAACGCTCCGCCGCTGCCGAGGGCGAGCAGCGATTGAACGATGTGGAAACCCTTGTCCTGCGGGTCTTTCCAGGGGTCCAAAAACGCGAGGATGCGCGCGCGCTTGTACGTGTCGTGCATCACCAGCAAAACCACCCAAGGCATCGTGACCGCGGCCATCATCAAGAGGTGCGCGATGCGGGCCCCGGCCGCGAACAGCATCACGACGCTCGTGAAGACGAGCATGCTCGCCGTGCCCATGTCGGGTTCTTTGAGCACGAGCATCGCGAGCAAGAGCGTGACGAACGCAAGCGGGACGACTCCGGAAACAAGCGAGCGCACACGTTCGCCCTTGGTCGCCAGGGCCGCGGCCAAGTACACGACGAGCGCGAGTTTGGCGAACTCCGACGGCTCGAACGACATGGAGCCGAAGCCGAGCCAGCGCCGCGCGCCGCCGATGAAGATGCCGACATGCGGAACGAGCACCAGCACCAGCAGCACCAAAACCGCGCCGACGAACAGCGGCGCGACGTTCTTGAGCTTGTGATAGTCCATGCGATAGGCCACGTACGCCGGAATGAGGCCGACCGCAAACCAGACGACTTGCCGCTTGAAAAAATACGTGGCATCGTGGTGCATCGCGACGGCGAGATAACTCGACGCGCTGAAGATCATCACGAGGCCGATCGCGACGAGCGTGCCGATCGCGAAAACGATGACCGCATCGGGGCCGCCTCGCGCAACCGGCGTGCGCGGTACGACGATCGGCGCGCGCTCAACCATGGACGGGCTCCCGCTCGCGCCGGGCGGCCACCGCAAAGGCGTCGCCGCGCGCTTCGGCCGAGGTAAACATGTCAAACGATGCGCAGCCGGGCGAAAGCAACACGGCGTCGCCCTGCGCCGCGAGCGAACGCGCGCGTTCGACCGCGTCGTCCATGGACGACGCCCGTTCGACGCGCACGCCGGCCGGAATGGCGGCCGCGATTTCGTCGGCGGCTTCGCCGATCAACACGACCGCTTTCGCGTACTTGCCGACCGCGTCGCTCATGGCGGCGAAGTCGGTGTTCTTCGATTTCCCTCCGGCGATCAAGACGACCGACCCAGTCATCGCCTCGAGCGCCGCGACAACCGAGCCGGGATTGGTGGATTTCGAATCGTCCACGAATCGGATGCCGTCACTTTCTGCGACGGTTTCCAGGCGATGCGGCAAGGCGCGAAATTCGCGCACGCCCGCGCGCAACGTTTCGGGATCGATCCCGGCGGCGAGCGACACGAGCAGTGCGGCCAGCACGTTCGACACGTTGTGGGCGCCGAGCAGCGGTATCTCGGAGACGGGCATGATCTCGAGCGGCCGCGGATCTCCCGCCGGCGGCGCATACGTGATGCGTTCGTTGCGAACGTACAGCGCGGTCATGCGGCGCGGCGCGCGGCCGAACCAGAGTGCGCGCGCCGGAACGCGATAGGCGAACTCGCCTTCGGCTAACGCGCCGACGATCGGATCGTCGAGGTTGCCCACGAAGGTGTCGCCCGGCCCTTGATTCGCGAAGATCCTAAACTTCGCTTCGGCGTACTCGTCCATCGAATGGTAACGGTCCAAGTGATCGGGCGAAACGTTGAGGATCGTTGCGACGCGCGGCTTGAACGAGCGGATGGATTCGAGTTGGAACGACGAGACCTCCGCGACGATCCACTCGTCGGCGTCGGCGATCGCCGTTTCGGCGATCAGCGCGTTGCCGATATTGCCCCCGACCCGCGTCGGCCGCTTCGCCTTGCGAAAGAGCGAGCCGATCAGCGCCGTCGTGGTCGTCTTGCCTTTCGTCCCCGTCACCGCGACGATCGGCGCTTTGCAAATGCGGTAGGCGACCTCGATTTCGCTGAGCACCGGGATGCGCGCGGCCTGCACGCGCCGTACGAGCGGCGAGGTCAGCGGCACTCCCGGCGATAGCACCGCCGCCGTCAATTCGGGAAGAACGCGGTCGAGGTCGGCCGGCGCGACGAAGCGCGCGCCGTTCTTGCCGGCGTCGGCGATGGGCGTCGCGAGTTCGCCCGCCGGCTTTTCGTCGGTCGCATAGACCGTCGCGCCGCGCCCGCGCAGCACGGCGCAGCTCGCGAGACCGCTGCGGCCCAAGCCGATGACGAGGATGCGATCGTCCGCGCTGAATGCGCCGCGCGAGCCGATCATCGAACGAGCCACGCGCCCGCCAGCGAGCAGAGCGCGGACGCCGCCCAAAAACGGTGGGTCACTTTGCTTTCCGACCAGCCGCCGAGTTCGAAGTGATGGTGCAGCGGGCTCATGCGAAAAATGCGTTTATGGGTCAATTTGAACGATGTCACCTGAAGGATCACGGAAAGCGTCTCGGCGACGAATACGCCGCCGACGAGAACGAGCAGCAACGGCTCATACGTAAGAATCGCGCTGCCCGCGAGAATTCCGCCCAACGCGAGCGACCCGGTATCGCCCATGAACAGCCGCGCCGGATGCCGGTTATAGAAGAGAAAGCCGAGCAGCACGCCGATGGTTGCGACGTCCACGAACGCGACGCCGTACTGATGTTCGCGCCACGCGACCCAGCCGAAGACCGCAAGCGGCGGAACGATCGCGCCGGAAGCGAGACCGTCGAGACCGTCGGTCAGGTTGACCGCATGCGTCGTTCCGACGACGGCGACGGTGCAAACGAGCAGCCACAGACCGATCGGCACCGACGTCACGACTGACCACGCCGGAACCAGCAAGAGGATCGGCCGGCCGATCATGCTTTCCGACGGCGCCTGCGAACACAGCGTGGCCAAGAGAAATGCGAGCGCGACGACGGCGGTGAGGCCGAATTTCGTGCGCGCGCGCATGCCGCGGTTGCGGCCGCGCTGAATCGACAACAGATCGTCGCCGAAGCCGATGGCCATGCAGCCGAGGCCCGCAATAGTAAGCGCTACGACCGAGCCGTCGCGCCAGCCGAGCCACGTTGCGACGAAGGCCAGCGCGAACAGCAAGCCGCCCATCGTCGGCGTTCCCGTTTTGACGGCATGGGTCGCGGGCGCATCTTCGTAGGCGTGCTGGCGCAACGCGCGCCGCTGCAGATAGGCGATCAACCGCCGGCCGAGCGAAAGCGCGAGGAACAGGCCGAGCACCCCGGTCAGCGCGAGCCGTTGGACCGTGGGCATTCCGAGCGACAGCCACCCGGCGGGCAGCGTGATGACGTCGCACCAGGCGTTCATGCCGCGCGCTCCAGCAGCGGCGATGCGCCGGCGGCGCGCCATTTGAGCACCACGATGGGCGTTTGCTCGTCGCCGTTGCCGTGCGGATTGCCGCGCAGCGCGTCCTCGACCGCAGCAGCCGCGATGCCGGGCGAACCACCGAGCACTTTTGCGATGCCGAGATCGTTCACGTCCACGACGGCCGCGTGCGCGCCGGTGCGCGATGCGATCTCACCGGCGACGCCGGCCGGGTTCTCGGGACCGAGCACGATGGTCGCCTCAAAAGGCGGCAGCGTGCCGGTGTAGCCGTCGATCGTCGCGATGGCTTCGCCCAACATGCGGTAGAAAAGACCGCGCTGCCGCACGAGCCGGCCGCCCGCATTCGCCAGCGCCGCGAAAAACACGCGCCACGGCCCGACCGCATCGATCACCAACTGCAGCGACTCGGGCTGACTGACGGTCGCCATCACCCCGGCGTGCCGCGATAACACACATGCGAGGCGGCTCGGGCGAATCGTCGCGGCGGCGATCAGCCGGCCTTGCGCGATCGCAACGGCCGTCTCCGAGACGCATACGACGTCGCCGGGCGCAACGATGCCCGCAATCGCATCCGCCACGACGGCGGCGAGGTCCTCGCCGCGCTGCACGAGACGCGTCCGCACCGGAACGGCAACGAGGCTCGCGCCGAACGGTGGCCGGCGGCGCAGCGACGGACGGCCGGTCACGGTCGCCTCAGCCGGCATGCGCCGCCCGCAAACCCTCGAGCACTTCCTCGAGACGATATCTGCGCGAACCTTTGAGCAGAACCAAGTCGCCGCATTGCACGTTCGCGCGCAGCCAGCTTACGGCATCGTCGTTGTCGTCGAAGCGCGCGATGCGGTCGGCGGGAAAGCCCGCGTCTCGCGCGCCGCGCGCGAGATCCTCGGCAAAATCGCCGCCGACGAGCAGCGCGGCGAGATGTGCTTTCGCGGCGGCCGCACCGACCTTCGCATGCATGGCGGACGACTCGGGCCCGAGCTCGGCCATGCTGCCGATCACGGCGAGTTTTCGCGGCGCGTGTTCGAGCGCGAACGATGCCAGCGTCGCAAGCGTGCCGCTCATGGACGCATTATAGGCGTCGTACACAACGTCCACGTCTCCGGCGCGCGCCCGTTCGTAGCGTCCTGCCGGCAAAGTCAGCGAGGGAACCGCCGCCGCAAGCGTTTCCAAATCCGCGCCGCACGCGAAGAGCGCGGCAATCGCCGCGGCGAGGTTCGCAAGGTTGTGCTCGCCCGGCAACCGGCAATCCATTGCCAGCTCGCGCCGGCCGCGGCCGTCGTCGAACGAGAGGAGCGTCCGCGACGCCCAGACCGTCGGGAAGCGTTCGAACGAGCGGCGGTCGTGCGACCACGGCGGGCTTTCCGCCGCAAACCAGAGCGGCGCTTGCGCGAATTGTGAAGCGCGTTCGAACGATGCGCGATCGAACGCGTGGAGCACCGGTTTCGCGTCCGTCGCAAAAATGCCGAACTTCGTCTCGGCGATGCGTTCGCGCGTGCCCATCAACTCGAGGTGCGCTTCGCCGACGTTCGTCACGACGGCGACCTCCGGCCGCGCAATGCGAGCGAGCGGCGCGATCTCGCCGTAGCGGCGCGCACCCATCTCGACCGCCACGAAGCGCACGCCCGCAGCTGCGTTCAAGAACAGGCGCGGCACGCCGAACTCATTATTTTCGTTGGCCGGCGTCGCCGCAACCGGTCCGAATTTCGCCGCGGCGGCGAGTTGCGCGATCAGCGCTTTCGTCGTCGTCTTACCGGCACTTCCGGTAATCGCAACGACGCGCGCGTCGAGCCGGGCGCGCGCGAGCGCGCCGAGCGCCTGGTACGCAAGTAGCGTGTCGTCGACCACCAGCGCGGGCGCGTCGTCCGGGAGACACGCGCGATCCGAAACCAGCGCGGCGCACGCCCCCTTCGCAAGCGCGTCTTGTGCGAAGCGGTGACCGTCGTAGTTTGCGCCGGCCAAGGCGACGTAGAGGTCGCCGGGGACGAGCGTTCGCGTGTCGGTCGAAACGCCCGCGCTTTCCGGCAACCGCCCGGCGTGCGTGGCGATCGCACCCGTGACGGCGATCGCCTCCGCGAGCGGCAGCTTCACGTCGACACCCGCCGCCCCCCGGAAAGCGCCGCCCGCGCGGCCAGTGCCGCGCGGACCGCATCGCGGTCGTCGAAATGCAGCGTATTCGTGCCGACGATCTGATAGGTCTCGTGCCCTTTGCCGGCGACCACGACGACGTCGCCCGCCTGCGCGCACACGATCGCCGCGCGAATCGCCGCGCCGCGGTCGAGCTCGACCGTCGCCGGACGTCCCGCCGGAAAGCCGCGCACGATGTCGTCTGCGATCTTCTGCGGATCTTCGGTGCGCGGATTGTCGCTCGTCACGACCGCCGCGTCCGCAAGGTCGCTCGCGATGCGGCCCATTTCCGAACGCTTGCCGCGATCGCGGTCGCCGCCGCAGCCGAACACGACGACGACGCGCCCCGCCGCCGTTTCGCGCACGGCTTCCAAGACGTTGTGCAGCGCGTCGGGCGTGTGGGCGTAATCCACCACCACGTCGATGCCGGCGCCGCCAAAATGTTCCATCCGGCCGGCGACCTGTTCGACGGACGCGAGGCCACGTGCGCAGGTCGCGATGTCCATGCCGAGTTCGCTTGCGATCGCGATCGCAGCCAGCGCGTTCATGACGTTGAAACGGCCCGGCAGCCGTAACGTGAAACGCTGGGCGTGAAGTTCGAACGAACTCCCGTGCGCGTCCAGACGCAACTCGCGCGGCACGAAGCCCGCTCCCCCGCGCAACCCGTACGTCATCACCGGGCGTCCTTGCGCCGCGACTTCGGCCGTCCAGCGCGCGCCGTACGAATCGTCGGCATTGAACACGGAATACCGCGACGCATCGAACAGCGTGCGCTTGGCGGCGGCGTAGGCCTCGAGCGTGCCGTGAAAGTCGAGGTGGTCGCGCGTGACGTTCGTTAGCGCGGCGACTTCGAACGCGACGTCGGCCACGCGCTCGAGTGCGAGCGCGTGCGAACTGACCTCCATCGCAACCGCGCGCGCGCCGCGATCGCGCATCGCCGCCAGCGTGGCTTGCAATTCGAGCGCGAGCGGCGTCGTATTTTCAAGCGGCCACATCGCGCCGCCGAAGTGGGCGCCGAGCGTGCCGATGCGCCCGCAGGGGATGCCGCCGGCCTCCAAGATGGCCGCAACGAGTTGCGACGTTGTGGTCTTGCCGTTCGTGCCGGTGATGCCGGCGACGGCGAGCGCCTGCGACGGGTTTCCGTAAAATGCGGACGCCAGCCGGGAAAGGGCGCGCCGCGTATCGGGCACGCCGACGACGGCGACGCCGGCGGGCAACGCGAGCGATTCGAAACGTGCGCTCTCGACAAACAGGGCGCTCGCGCCGGCCGCAATCGCTCCCTCCAAAAACGCGTGCCCGTCCGAGCGTTCGCCGCGCAGCGCTACGAACGCGTCGCCACGCTTGACGGAACGCGAGTCGTGGGCGAGGCCGGCAATCTTGCGCTCGAGCGTGCCGCGGACGAGCGCGCCGTCGAGCGCTGCAACCAACGTCGCAAGGTCGACTGCGCGCGCCGGATCCGAAGTCATCATCGCTTCTTCGTCGCCGCCTCGTGTTTGACCGAGCGAGGAGAGACCGCAGCCGGGGACGGCATCACGCCCGAGTGCAGCATGGCGATGCGTGCGATCTGTGCGAAGGCGGGCGCGGCGATGACGCTTCCGTAGATCGCGCCCTGCGGCCGTTCCACTTTCACCAAGATGACGTACTTGGGACGCTCCGCGGGAATGTAGCCGACGAACGACGCCACGTATTGCCCCGAGACGTACTGCCCGCTTCCGGGGATTTGTGCGGTGCCGGTCTTGCCGGCGGTCGTGTAGCCCTCGACCTCCGCGGTCGGATGACCGGTGCCGTGCGTGACGACCGCGCGTAAGAAACTTCGTAAGGTGCGGGCCGTTTTTGCGGAGATCGCGCGCCGTTCGATCTGCGAGCCGTACGAATACACGACGTGTCCGTCGGACCGCAGTATCTGCGACAGGATGCGCGGGCGCATCAACAAGCCTCCGTTCGCGATCGCGCAATACGCGCGCGCGAGCGCGATCGGCGTGATCGCCATTCCGTGACCGAACGCGATCCTCGG
>JACRTZ010000153.1 GCA_014304965.1 Vulcanimicrobiota bacterium
CGCTAGAACTCGCGTATGGCGAGCCTGTGGATGCCTTATTACCGCTCACGGTGCTCATCGTCGCGATTTGTTATCGCGTTTTCCCAATCCGTCCTATCCACGTTTCCTTGGTGGCAGGGCTTGCTACATTACCCGAATTTGCAACTCGTCTTTGGCAATGGACACAATGGCCTGTTGTCTCCAGTCTTTGCAGCGCTCATTATCGAAATTGCAATGCTTGGCTAGAACCGTTCGCGTTTACGGCATTGCACATTGCGGTTTGGTTAGGAATAGTCGTCACAATCGCGTTCTTCGTGCGCCGAGGCGTGCTCCTGTCAGCAATGTATGCCTCGCTGTTGTTTGCGATGACGATCGGTTTCAACCTGAAATCTCCGATTTTTGTCGGCGACATTTCGCAATACTCCGTCTACGCATGGTCCTATCATCCTCGTCCACCGGAAAGCAGATTGATTGTGGTTCCAAGTGCGTTACCTGAGAACAAACAACGAAACTCGCACGCCAAATTCGGCCTCCCGAGACCATGAAACTCTATGAGTGTGTGCCGAATGTTTCCGAGGGGCGTGACAAGGCGATTTTGGATGCGTGCGCGGCCGCGATCGAAGACGCGGGCGCCACGCTCGCTCATCGGACGAGTGACGACGTCCACCATCGTTCGGTCTTCACGTTTTTCGGAGACGCAAAGGCCGTGGGCGACGCAGCCCTAGCGCTGGCGCGCGTCACGACCGAGAAGATCGACCTGCGCGAGCACCGCGGCGCGCATCCGCGCATCGGCGCCCTCGACGTCCTCCCGTTCGTGCCGCTCGGCGACGCGACCATGGACGACGCCGTCAAGCTCGCGCGTGGAACGGCAAAGCGCATCTGGGACGAACTCCACGTGCCGTCTGTGTTTTATGCCAACGCGGCCGCGAGCCCGCAGCGCCGGCTGCTCGCCGACGTGCGCACCGGGGAGTTCGAAGGATTGATCGAGCGCGGACATCGCGGCGGGCCGCCCGACGTGGGCGACGTCCAAGCCCATCCGAGCGCCGGCGCAATTGCCGTCGGCGCCAGAGATTTTCTCATTGCCTTCAACGTCGTACTGCGCACTGGCGATCTCGGCATCGCGCGCGACATCGCGCGCTGTTTACGCGAGCGGAACGGCGGTCTGCGAACGCTGCGCGCGCTCGGTATCAAACTCGGCGACTTCCACACGCAGATCTCGTGCAACATCACCGACGTGCACGCCACCCCGCTTCATCGCGTGGTCGGCCTCATCCGCACGCACGCCGCCCGCTACGGTGTCGGCATCGAGGGCTGCGAATTGATCGGCTTAATTCCGCGGGCCGCGCTGAACTCGCTCGCGGCGCACGAACTCGGCGGCTAATGAGGCCGCCGAACAAAAAGACTACGCTGCTACGGTAACCGGTGCGCCGGAGACGCGCTTCGCCGAAGGCGGCTGGTGCAGCGCGTGTACGAAGCGCGGCGAGGCCGGTAAGACCATCCAGGCCCCGACGACTGCGACGAACGATCCGAAGGCGATGGCAATTTCGAACATGCTCTTCTCCTAAGCGGCGTAGGCGATTTCCGAGTGCTGTGACATATCGAGGCCCATGAGTTCTTCATTTTCGCTGACGCGCAGCCCGACGAACAGATTGATGAACTTCAAAATGGCGAAGGTGACGACGGCTGAATAGACCCACGCCGCGAGCACGGCCAGCGCCTGAATGCCGAGCTGCTTGGGATTGCCGGCGAACAGGCCGTTCGCACCGCCCGCGTTGACGACAGTGGTCGCGAACAGCCCGGTGCAGAGCGCGCCGATCGTGCCGCCGATGCCGTGCACGGCCCACACGTCGAGCGCGTCGTCCACTTTGATTTTGTCGCGCATCTGCACGGCGGCGTAGCATCCGAGCGCAACGACCAATCCGATGATGATGGACGCCGCCGGCGTCACATAGCCCGCGGCCGGCGTGATCGCAACGAGGCCCGCCACGGACCCCGCGGCAGCACCGGAGACGCTCGGCACGCCCTTGTGCATCCACGAAATCGTCATCCAGGTCAGCGCCGCCATCGCGGCGGCGGTATTGGTATTCACGAACGCCGCCGCGGCCAGACCGTTTGCGCCGAGCGCGCTGCCGGCATTGAATCCGAACCAGCCGAACCACAAGAGCGCGACGCCGAGCATCACCATCGTCATGTCGTGCGGGCCGGCGTGCTCCTCATCGGGTTTGAGCAGCCGCGGGCCAAGCACGAACGCCGCCACGAGTGCGGACACGCCGGACGAAATATGGACGACAGTGCCCCCCGCAAAATCGAGCGCGCCCATTTTGGCGAGCCAGCCGCCGTGTCCCCACACCCAATGCGCGATCGGGTCGTACACGAGCGTCGCCCACATCAAACTGAAGATGACGAACGCTTTGAAACGCTTGCGTTCCGCAAACGCGCCGGTGATGAGCGCCGGCGTGATCACCGCGAACATCATTTGAAAGACCATATAGGCCTGATGCGGGATCGTCGCCGCGTAATCGGGGTTCGGCGTCAAGCCGACGTGATTCAAACCGATCCAGGAGAGGTCGCCGATCAGTCCCCAACCCTTCACGTCCGGCCCGAAGGCCAACGAATAGCCCCACAACACCCACTGGACGCTGATCAGGCATAAAACGAAGAAGCTGTGCATGACCGTCGAGAGCACGTTCTTGCGCCGCACGAGGCCGCCGTAAAAGAAGCCCAAACCGGGCGTCATCAGCATGACCAGCGCCGCGCATGCCAAGACCCAAGCGGTGTCGCCTGAGCTGATCTTGTCCATGTCCTACTCTAGTCCGAACGGCCGTCCGGGCAATTCGACGATTGGTAAACGGGCGCGGCTAGCCGTTCGCCACGTGTAAAAATCAGGTGATTCCGAGAAAATCTCCGAGCAGGTCGCGAACGGCTCGAACCGACGCTTCGGTCGCGCGCTCGGCGAACTCCACGTTGCGAGCGCGCCAGTCGAGGCTCTTGACGTGGTCGATTAACACCTGGCCGCCGATCCTTTGCAAGTCGCGTAACGGAACTTCGAAGGGATAACCCTTCTGCCGCATCGTGATCGCGCAGCCGACGAGGAGCGACATCTTATCGTTGTACCTTCTTGGCGAAAGAACGAGGAACGGCCGGCGCCCCGACTGTTCGTGACCAACGGTTGGAGAAAGCGATAGCCAGACGACGTCACCCGCTTCAGGAACGTATTCCAAGCCGCTACCAGCGCTCTCGCCCGATGAGATCTTGGAACTCAGCGGGATGCGAGTTCTCAGGGGTGATCCGGTCGATCAACTCGTCGACTCTCGCCCGCGGCTTGCGCACGGATAACACGTCGCCGCTAACGGTTAGTTCGACCGACGCCCCGTCTTCGAGCCCGCAGTGACGCGCTACCGCACGCGGAATCCGCAGCGCAAGCGAGTTTCCCGCCTTAAAAATAACGGCGTCGTACACGATTGCTTTGTTCACACATTGTATATACGCCCCGCAGCATTCATTGTCAAGTTGGACGGCCGCGTTCGGCTGAGGTCCAATCGCGTACGCAAATAGGATTAGTGCCCTGCTTGGAGGGAATCGTGCCAGCTTCGACCGCGTCCGAGCCGCTTCGGACCGTCAATCCCGCAAACGGCGAACCGCTCACCGAATACCCCGTCCACGAAAAGGCGGACGTCGAGCGCATCCTCGACGGCGCGAAGCCTGCCGCGGAATAAGACCTAGAAACAACCGGCCGAAGGTCCCCAGGCACGGTAGCGCCGCCGCCGCGAAGCGTTCTGGTTACATATGTTGTGCCTCGAGTCAGCGCTTTCGTGATGCGCTTGTGGGCCTTCTTCATCGCGATCGCGTCGTTCTCGCTCGCAGGCCTGTCATATTGGTCGCGCCATATCGTGCCGACGCCGCCCGCGGTCGCGCTGATCGGCGTCGAGTTGCCGCTCGCCGGCAACGACGGCGCGACCGGCGTCGCGACCGCGTCTGCCATACGGCTTGCGATCGAGGAAGCGCAAAAGCGGGCTTGGACCGGCGTGCGCGTGGCCGCCGACGTCAGAGACGGCTCGCATCACGGCTACGCAAACCCGCACACCGACGAAGGGCGCGACGACGTTGGTGAAGTCAAAGCCGCAAGCACGATCCTCAACGATTTCATCCGCAGTCCGGCACAAGTGGTTGCGGCCGTAGGCGGACTCACGCCGCCCGTCGCCGCGACCCTTGCGCGCGACGCGGAAAAGCGTAATCTCCCGCTGCTGACGATCGCTCCGCTCCCCGTCCGGTGCAGCGCATCGTTCCAGAGCCGGATGTACGCGGCTTCGATCGCGGGTAATGCTGCGCGCGAAGCGAGCGCCGCCGCAACCTTCGCCCGCAGCCGTCATTATAGGCGCCTCGCGATTCTCGACGACGGAGAACCGGAACGGCGCAAAGTCGCGGACTGTTTGGGCATCATCACGCTCCAGCGCGAACGCGAAAGCGAGATTCGCCTGCCGGCGGTGCGAACCGAGAGCGGGTATTACCACGCCCTCAATACGATCGCGCTCCGCGGCGTCGATGCGTTCGCATTCGTCGGCCCCGAGTCGCGCGGCACGCTCCTGTGCCCCGCGCGTGCCGCAGGCCGCGTTCTGAAGCCCGAGTTTCTCAAGAGCACTTTCCACCGGAACTTCGATTCGAAAGCACTGCCGCGCAATTGCGGTTGGATCCGGCGGACCGTGCACGCGCACGATCGCCGGGCCTATGCGGCGTTCGTCGCCCACTACCGCGCACGCTACGGCAGCAAGCCGCCGCCCGAAGCGGCCGGTGCCTATGCCGCTACGCAGATCGCGATCGCCGCAATTCGCGGGGCGAACGGCGGCGAAGCACCGTTGCGGGATAAGGTGCTGCGTTCGATGCGCGACCGCAGCTTTTCAACGGTTCTCGGGAATGTTCGACTGGATTCGCACGGCGAGCCCGATTGGGTCTGGTTCGCCTTCGACCGCCACACGCACGCGCAGTGGTTCGACCACCGCGAGATCGCCGTCAACGCAAAGCTAAAGTAACGGCTCCTTCACGGTTCCAGGCGCGGGCGTGTTCGGCGATGCGCCGATAGCCTTCGCGAATCGCGTCCATCGGACCAACGAAGCTCGTGCGCACCCAGCCGCGCAGTGAGGTCGCGAAGATGTGGCCGGGCACGGCCACGACGTCGCGCTCGTCGATCAGCGACTCCACGAATCGGAGCGTGTCCTTGGCGCCGACCTTCAGGCAGAGGTAAAAAGCCGCGTCGGGCTCGATGCACTCGAGACCCGCGTCGCGGGCCGCCCCCAGCGCACCCTCGCGCTGCCGTGCATACCAGGGCTGCTGCGTGGCGAGGTCATTGGAAACGAAGATGTCGTAGGCGATGCGTTGCGCGTACGTGTTGGCACAGGACGTCGCCCAGCCGTGCATCTTCACGATCTGCGGCATCGCGTCGGCCGGCGCGAACAGCCAGCCCAGCCGCATGCCGGTCATTGCGTTCGACTTCGAAAGCGAGTTGATCGCAATCGTATACGGATAGATCTTACCGAACTCGGCGGCGTCGGGCGTGTAGGTCAGCTCGCGATAGATCTCGTCGTGCAAGATGTACACGGGCGGACCGGAACGCGCAAGTAGCGCGTCGGCAATTTTCTTCCCCGCAGCGCGATCGATCACGCGGCCCGTCGGGTTGCAGGGTGAACAGAGGACGATCATCCGCGTGTTCGGGCCGAGCGCCGAAAGAATCGCGTCGGCATCGAAGCGGAAGCCGCTGGATTCCGGCATCACCACGCGGCGCAGCGCGATGCCTTCGATCTCCGCAACCTTCGCGTATACGGGGAACGCCGGCTCGACGAGGAGCAGCTCGTCGCGCGCCGGATCGAGCAGCGTCTTGATCGCGATGTAGACGGCCTCTTGCGAACCCGTCATGATGCAGACGTTGTCCGCGACATCGAGCCCGGGATAGGCGTAGTGTTTGGCGATCGCTTCGCGCAAGTCGGCGTCGCCGATGTTCGTGGAATAGCGGCAGCCGTTCTCCGCAACCCAGCGCGACGCGTAATCGAAGTGCCGCATGTCGGGCATCAAGGTCGGTTCGCCCATCCCGAGATTGATCGAGGTCGGCTTGCGCCGAGCGTGGAGCGCACGAATCGTCGAACCGCCGACGTTTTCGATCATGGGATTCATACAGCTACTCCGTATTCCCGGATTGCGGCCTCGAGCGACACCTTGCGATCGGTGGACGACGTCCGCTCGCCGATGATCAGCGCGCAGGGCGTATTGAATTCGCCGGCCGGAAACTTCTTGGGCAGCGATCCGGGGATGACGACCGCGCGCGCAGGTATCGCGCCGCGCGAAATGATGGCTTCCCGTCCGCGCACGTCCACGACCGGCGTGCTCGAGGTCAGCACGACCCCGGCGCCGAGAACCGCCTCGCGCCCGACGTGGACGCCTTCCACCACGATGCAGCGCGAGCCGACGAACGCGCCGTCTTCAACGATGACGGGCTGCGCCTGGGGCGGCTCGAGGACGCCGCCGATGCCGACGCCGCCGGCCAGGTGCACATCTTTGCCGATTTGCGCGCACGAACCGACCGTCGCCCAGGTGTCCACCATCGAACGCTCGTCCACGTACGCGCCGATGTTGACGAAGCCGGGCATCAAAATCGCGCTGCGTCCCAGGAACGACCCGTAGCGGGCGGTGCCCGGCGGCACGCAGCGCGCACCGAGCGCTTCGAAATTCCGCTTCGTCGGCAGCTTGTCGTAAAACGAAGGGGGTTCGCCGCGCGCGCCGGGCGCGTCGTCGTAGCGACCCCCGATCGGCACGATGTCGAGCCGGCGAAAATAGAGCAGGATCGCCTCTTTGACCCAGGCGTGCGTCACCCAGCGCCCGTCAATCGGCTCGCAGACGCGCAGCGCGCCCGTATCGAGCGCCGCGATAACCTCGTCGACGGCCTCGCCTGGGGATCCCTTCAGGCCGCTCGCGTCCTCTCTTAAGGCGGCAATGCTTTCCTGTAAACGCTGGATGTCCACGGGGGGCGTGCTTCGCAGCGCGACCTCGCTCTCCGCTTGGGAACTCGGCCGTTCGGTTGGGGTAAAGCCCCTACATCCGGCGAACCGAGCCGGTCTTGCCTTCCTAGGAGAACCGAGTGGCGAACACGCCCGACGACGAGAAACGCATCAACGCGATCCGCATGCTGTCGATCGACGCAGTGCAAAAAGCAAACTCCGGGCACCCGGGCCTGCCGCTGGGCGCGGCCGCAATGGCCTTCACGATCTGGACGCGGCATCTCAAGTTTAACGCGGCCGATTCGGAATGGTTCGATCGCGACCGCTTCGTTCTGAGCGCCGGGCACGGTTCGATGCTGCTCTATTCGTTGATCTATCTCACGG
>JACRTZ010000227.1 GCA_014304965.1 Vulcanimicrobiota bacterium
CCTCGCGTTCGCTCGAATCCGCAAGCCAGAAACGCACCGCACCGCCGCTCGTAAACGGCATGTCGTATTGCGAGATCTGGTAATTCTTCGGCATGTCCGGATAGAAGTAATTCTTCCGATCGAACTTCGAGAACGACGGAATCTCGGCGCCGAACGCCAGCCCCGCGCGAATGACGAGATCGATCGCGAGGCGGTTCGGTACGGGCAGCGCGCCCGGATAGCCGAGGCACACGGGACAAACGTTCGTGTTCGGTTCGCCCCCGAAGACGTTGCGGCAGCCGCAGAACATCTTCGTCTCGGTCTTCAATTCCACATGGCATTCAATGCCGATGACGGCCTCGTAGCTCACGCCGTTGACATCGTACGGGGCCGCGGGATCGGCCGTGGACACGCTCACGCCGGCACCTCGCCGAACGACGGCGCGCGACGCGCGGCGTGATTCGTTGCGCGTTCGTACGCGCCCGCAATTTCGAACAGTTCGCGTTCGGCGAACAGCGGTGTGCAGAGCTGCAAACCGAGCGGCATCTGGGGGCCGCCGTCGGTCGCGGCCCAGCCGCACGGCACCGAGATCGCGGGGATGCCCGCAAGCGACATCGGAATCGTGTAGTAATCCATCAAGTACATGCTGACCGGATCGGTCTTCGCGTTAAACGTGAACGCCGCGGATGCCGCCGAGGGACATGCGATCGCATCGCAGCTTGCGAACGCCTTGGCGAAATCTGCAGCAATCAGCGTCCGCGCCTTCTGCGCGCGCACGTAATAGGCGTCGTAGTAGCCGCTCGAGAGCGCGTGCGTCCCGATCAGGATCCGCCGCTTCACCTCGTCACCGAAGCCCGCGGCGCGAGTCGCCTCGTACGTGGCCGCGACGTCCGCGCCCTCGACCCGCAAACCGTAGCGCATGCCGTCGAAGCGCGCCAAGTTCGACGAGCACTCCGCCGGCGCGATGAGATAGTAGGTCGCAACGCCGTAGTCGGCGGTCGGCAGGCGGACCTCGACCAATTCCGCCCCCAGCTTTTCAAGGTCGCGATAGGCGGTTTCGTAGGCCGCGCGAACGCCCGGCTCGAGCGCGGCCAGGTCGAATTCTCGCACGACACCGACGCGCACGCCGCGCAGATCGTCGCGCCGCGCGCCGAAACACGGTTCGACCGGCCGCGCGCTGCTGGTCGCGTCGAACGGATCGCGCCCGGCCATGATGTCGTACACCAGCGCCGCGTCGTCCACATTCGCCGCGATCGGCCCGATTTGGTCCAAACTCGACGCGAACGCGATCAACCCGTAGCGCGAAACGCGCCCGTACGTCGGCTTCATTCCGACGACGTTGCAGAAGGCGGCCGGCTCACGAATGGAACCGCCGGTGTCGCTGCCCAGCGACACGCTCGCCATGCCCGCGGCGACCGATGCGACGGCGCCGCCCGACGACCCGCCGGGTACGCGCGCGAGATCGTACGGATTGCGCGTGACGCCGAGGGCGCTATTTTCGCACGAACTGCCCATCGCAAACTCGTCGAGATTCGTTTTGCCGAGCGGAATCGCGCCGGCATCCAGCAGTCGCGCAACCGCCGTCCCCGTGTACGGCGCGATAAAGTTCTCCAGAATGCGCGAAGCGCACGTCGTTCGTGTCCCGGCGAGGCACATGTTGTCTTTGATCGCCAGCGGCACGCCCGCCAACGGCAAGCGTTCGCCGTCGGTGATGCGCGCATCCACCGCACGCGCGCGCTCGCGCGCCAAATCGGCGGTGACGGTCAGAAACGCACCGATTGCCGGATCGCGTGCGGCGATCCGCGCGAGGGCTGCGTCCGCCATATCGGCAGCCGAAACGTCTCGCGACGAGACGCGCCGCGCGATTTCGCCGGCGGCGGCGGCGAGCAGATCGCTCATGCTTCGCCGATGATTCGCGGCACGCGGAAATAGGCGCCCTGACGCTGCGGGGCGTTTGCTAACACGGTTTCGCGCGGCCACGAGGGACGCACGACATCGTCGCGCGCCACGTCCATAGCCGGAATGACCTGCGCCGTCGCGTCCACGTCGGCGATCGGCAATTCTTCGAGCTTCGCGACGAAATCGAGCAGCGCTCCGAGTTGCGCGCCGAAGCGCTCGACTTCGGCGGGTGCGAGCGCGATGCGCGCCAGTTGCGCGACGTATGCGACGTCGATCTCGGACGAAGCCACGGTCAATCTCCTTCGAGTGCAGGAAACAGAAGCGGAGGAACGTCGCTGCGGCGGAAGACCGCGAGCGCCTCGACGTGCCCCGTTTGGGGAAACATGTCGAACGGCTGCACGCCCTCCAGGACGTACCCTCCGGCGGCCAACTGCGCGGCGTCGCGCGCGAGCGTCGCCGGATTGCACGACAGGTACCAGATTCGCGGCACGCGCGTGCGATTCAGCGTCGCGAGCGTGATTTCGTCGCTCCCCTTGCGCGGCGGGTCCAGGAACACGACCTCGGCGCCTTCGAGCAGCGTTTTGCCCTTCGGCGTGCGCAGCACGGAATCGACGCGGCCCGAAAAAAACGACGTCCGCGCTTCGAGCCCGTTGATCGCCGCATTCGCGCGCGCCTCCCGCACCGCGTTCGGGTTCTCCTCGACACCCGCAACCTCGGCGCCGCCGCGCGCGAAAAAGAGCGAAAACGTGCCGGCGCCGCAATAGAGATCGAGAACCTTCTTGGGTCCCGCCGCTGCGAGCAGCTTTTCCATCGAACCGAAGATCGCGGCAACCATTTCGCCGTTGACCTGAAAAAACGACGCGGGCGAAACGCGGAAACGGATGCCGGCGATCGTTTCGTCAATGTCCACGCGGCCGAAGGCGGTCGCGCTGCGTCGCCCCATCACCGCGTTGTCGCTCGGCGGTTCGAACGAATTGGCAATGCCGACGACGCCGGGCAGGTGCTTCGCAACCGCTTCCGCCGCCTGCGCGAGAACGGGCGAGGCGCGGTCGGTCGTCACCGACACGACGGCTTCCCCCGTCGCCGCCGCCGTTCGCGCGATCACGTGTTTTGCACCGTCGAACGCGGGCGCGCTTTCGGGGTCGCGCGCCGCGTCGTTGAGGCCGCGAATGTACGCATCAAGCTGCGGCATGACGATCGGACACCCTTCGAGCGGGACGACCTCGTGCGTGCGGGCGGCGTAGAATCCGAACGACAGCGGCTGCTGCGCGCCGTCAACTACCAGCGCCATTTTGTTGCGGTAATTGCGCGGGTTCGCCATCGCGACCGTCGCGCCGACGCGCACGTTCTGCAGCTTGCCGATTCGCGTCAACGCGCTTTCGACCAGCGACCGCTTCCAGCGCAATTGCGCGTCGTAGGCGACGTGCTGCACCTGACATCCGCCACACGCACCGAAGACGGGACAGAACGGCTCCGCACGTTCGGGCGCGCGCGTGACCAACTCGACAAGGTCGGCGACGGCGTAGCGGGGCTTGACCGACTCGATGCGCACCCACGCACGTTCGCCGGCAATCGGCCCCCACACGAACACGGCCATTCCGCCGAAACGCCCGACCGCCTGACCCGTCTTCGCGATCAGGTCGCTGCAGTCGATTTCGACGACGTCGCCGGGGTGAAGAGTCGGAGTTGCGGCCGCGCTACCTTCGCTACGCGGACTGCTTGTCATCGAGCTGCTTGAGCAGCTGGTTCGCTTCGTCGATCAACGACTGAATGCGTTCGGTCGTCGGATCTTGTTGCGGCTTCGCAGTCGCAATCCGCACGACGGCATACGCGATGCCCGCGGTCACCGCCGCGATTCCGATGAACCACAGCGTACGCTTCAGCGAACCGTCGCGGCGGGCGGCGGCCTGCGCACCGTTCGACGCCGAACTTTGCGCCGCGTTGGAATTCGCATAGGGATGCGGGGTTTCGAGGCGCGGTCCGTCTGCCATACGTTGCGGCTTCGCGCCGCGGTCAGTTTGTTCTTGCGCCCGAAGCGAACGCCGCCGCCAGCTCCGAAGGGAGCAGCGGCCGCCGGACCACGCCGCTTGCTCCGGCTGCCATGGCGTCCCGAACGAGCGAGGACTCCCCGATCGCCGCGACCACGAGGACCTTAGCCGCGCTCGACGTCGCGAGCAACGCGCGAAGCGCCGCAAGGCCGCCCTCCGGCGGGAGCCGTCCATCGAGCAGCACGACGTCGGGAGCTGCCGCGGCGAAGGCGGCCGTCAGCGTGCCCGCGTCCTCCGCTTCGGCACAGACCTCATGGCCGAGCGACCGCAGCAGATGCGCGGCGACGGCGCGCGCCGCCGCCGCGTCGTCGGCAACGAGAACGCGCATCGTATTAGGCGGCGTCCCCCGTGACGAGCGCGGCCGGCTCGACCTCCCGCAAGAGCGCCACGCCGTGCGGCGCGGACCCGATCAGCAATCGCGTTCGGCCGACCTCCACGAGATGCAAGGCCACGCCGCCGGGCAAGGCGATGGTCTCTAAGACTGCGAGCAGCCCGCGCCTGCCGCGAAACGGAAATCGAACGTGCGGGAATCTCCGCGCCGCGAACGCGACACCCAGGAGCACGAGCCCAATGACCGCGAGCGACGCGACAGCGCGTAGCAGCATCGCCGCTTCCATGCTTATTGCGTGCCGGCGATGTGCCGGCGATAGGCGAGCACGGCGTCCCGCACCGCCTCGATCGACTCTTCGACACCGAGGAGGTTCCCGGTCGTCAGCGTCACGACCGTCGTTCCGTCGCCGGCAGCCTCGACCGTTTCGATCAAATCGGC
Organism: Vulcanimicrobiota bacterium; assembly: GCA_014304965.1. Taxonomy (GTDB): domain Bacteria; phylum Vulcanimicrobiota; class Vulcanimicrobiia; order Vulcanimicrobiales; family Vulcanimicrobiaceae; genus Cryoxeromicrobium; species Cryoxeromicrobium davisii. The sequence goes on from JACRTZ010000227.1 coordinate 4,696, forward strand.
GTTGACGACCACCGCCTTGCCATTGTTCCGCGTCAGGACGATCACGCGGACCACGCTTCGCAGCTGCGCCGCTCGAAACCCCGGCGCAGATCGCGCTCCACCTCGAAGGCTGCCTCCTCGCGCGCGACGCGCGCCTGCCGATGGGCCGCCAACCGGCGGCTTCGCAACGCTTTCAGGGCGTTGCGGCGAAGAAGCGCCGTTTCCGCCGCGGCTCGCGCCGCCGTCAGAGCGCGGCGCTCCAGCTCGAGCGCGGCCCGGAGTTCCCGGCAACGGCGTTCGGCGCAGCGTTCCAACCGGGCCGCCTCGTGCAACCTCCACACCGGTACCGAGTGCCCCGAAACCTCGAAGGCGTCCGGCGCCGCGGCACCGCGAAGCGCGGCGTCGAGCGTCCCAATCCGCGCCGCGACCGCCTTGCAGCGGAACGTGGAGGCGTCAACTTCTCGACGAGCGTCGTCGAGCAGCGGCTGCAAGCGAAACCGAAAGCGCGCCACGGCCCACGTTCACTCCGAGCGAGCCGAACGGAAAGGTCCAATTAGATCGCGATCGCGCTCCGCTCGGGACCGACCGAAACCGCTTCGACCGGGACCCCGAAGGCGGCCTCGATGCGGCGTACATACGCCCGCGCGGCCCCCGGCAGGGCGGCAATCGAACGGCAGCCGCCAATGTCGTCGCTCCAGCCCTCGAACCATTCGAATTCGCTCGCGCCGCCGTCGCTGCCGTAGGCGGTCGCGATCGCGATGCGATCCAAACCGCTGAGCACGTCGAGCTTCGTGATCACGACGCTCGTCAAGCCGTTGAGGCGCGCGGCGTACCGCGCGGCGACGGCGTCGAACCAGCCGCACCGCCGCGGCCGGCCGGTCACCGTGCCGAACTCACGGCCCCGTTCGCGCAACTTCTCGCCGACCGCGTCGTGAAGTTCGGACGGAAACGGTCCCGCGCCGACGCGCGTCGAGTAGGCTTTCGCAACGCCGGCGACGCGCCCGATCGCAGTCGGACCGACGCCGAGACCCGTACACGCGCCGCCGGCGATCGTATGCGAACTCGTGACGAAAGGATAGGTCCCGTAGCCCACGTCGAGCAGCGTTCCTTGCGCGCCCTCCGCCAGCACGCGTTTGCCCGCTTCGAGCGCGCCGTGCAGATATTCGACGCCGTCCACGACGTGCGGCCGTAAAGTGGCGGCGTGCTCGAGCGCTCGCGCCACAATTGCGTCTTCGCTCGGCAGCGTGCCGACGCGCGCGAGCAATGCGGCGTTCGCGCGCAGATTCGCCGCGACGCGCGCCTGCACGACGCCCGGCCGATACAGATCGCCGAAGGTTACGCCGGCGCGCGCGACCTTGTCGGTATAGGCCGGGCCGATGCCGCGGCCCGTCGTTCCGAGCGCGCCGTCGCCGCGTTCGATTTCCTTCGCGCGGTCGATCGCGGCGTGGTACGGCAGCACCACGTGCGCGCGGTCGGAAATCTTAATGCGCGAGATATCCACGCCGATCTCGGCAAGCTTGCCCAGCTCCCCGAGCACGCCCTCGAGACTGACCACCGTACCGCCGCCGATGAACAGCTGCGGATGCGCTTGCAGCACGCCGCTCGGCACGATGCGGAGCGCAAGCGTGCGGTCGCCGACGACGAGCGTGTGCCCCGCGTTATCGCCGCCGCCGAAACGCGCGACGATATCGTACTCGGCGGCCATCGCGTCGACGACGCGGCCCTTTCCCTCGTCGCCCCACTGGACGCCGAGCACGACGTCCACGCCGGCGCCGGCCCGCGTGACGCTACTCGCCGCGAAACTCCAGGTCAGCGGTGCTGCCCATCGGCACTTGCGGGACGCCGTTGAACGCGGTCATTACGTACTCGCTGAACAATGCGTTCGGCCAGCCGAAATCTTTGCGCGTGAACTTCGAGGGGTCGTTCGGATCGAACGATTCGTGCAGTAGATGATCCCCCGGATCGCTTGCCAAGAGCTGGTTGAGCACGTCGCGTTTTTCGGCATCCGACGTAGATGTGAGGCCCTGCACGATCAGCGCAAGCGGCCAGACGTAACCGTCGTTCGTGTGCGCGCTTCCAATGCCGCGCGCAACAGTCCCAACGTAGAAATACGGATTGTCTTTCGACAGCAAGAATCGCCGCGTGTTCTTGTACACGAAGCTATCCGCTTTCGTATAGCCCAAGTACGGCGCCGACAACAGGCTCGGGATGTTGGCGTCGTCCATTAGCGTCTGATTGCCGAGCCCGTCGACTTCGTACGCATACACGTAACCATAATTCGGCGTGAACACCTCGCCATATTTTTGGATGCCGTCCTGCACTTCCGAGCGCAGCGACTTCGCGCGGTTCGATTTGATCAAATTACGATAGACCGCACGCTCGAGCTCTTCCAGGTCTCCGAGCGCGACCACGGCCATCATTTCCGAAGGGATGAGGTAGTTGAACTTGCAGGCATCGTCGGAGGGCCGGAAGCCGGTCCAAATCATGCCGGTGTACGCGACCGGATTCGGCTGTTGCGCGCCGCCGTTATCGCGCAGTTCCTTGTG
>JACRTZ010000073.1 GCA_014304965.1 Vulcanimicrobiota bacterium
GTGAAAGCGCGCGCGCGAGTTGATCGTCGCCGATGACGAGCGGCGGGGCGATCGTCAGCGACTCGCCGCGCAGGCCGGATTGCAGCACCATGACCCCCATCTGAAGGGCGCGTAGCGCGACGGCGCCGGCGGTCGCGCCGTCGTCGAACTCGATCGCCCACAACATGCCGCGCCCGCGAACGTCCACGATCCAGGTGTTCGCAGCGCGCAGGCGCTCCAACTGCTGCAGCACAAGGGTCTCGCGCTCGCTCGCTTGCGCGACGAGATCGCGACGTTCGATTTCGTCGAGATTGGCGAGCGCAGCAGCGCAACCCATCGGGTTTCCCAAATAGGTGGATGTGTGCAGCGCTTCGCCGGCGCTCGCCGGCCACGCGTCGGCAACCCGCCGGGTAACGATCGTCGCCGAGATCGGAAATCCTCCGCCGAGCGCTTTTCCGACGCACAGCATGTCGGGCCGAACGCCTTCGCGTTCGCAGGCAAACAGCGTTCCGGTTCGCCCGAAACCGGTGTAGATTTCATCGAGCACCAGCAGTACGCCGCGAGCATCGCACAGCGCGCGCAAATCGCGCAAGAAACCGTCGGGCGGGACGATGACGCCCGCGCGGCCTTGAATCGGTTCGGCGAGGACGGCGCCGATCGAGCCGCGCGCTGCAAGCGCCGCCTCGATCGCATCGAGCGAGCGTCGTGCGCTTGCGGGCTCGCGCCGGTCGGGAAAGTCCACAAACGCTGCGGCGTTCCGCAATTGCGCGCGCCACGGCGCGCGGAATTTCTCGATGCCGCCGGCCTCGAGCGCGCCGTAGGACAAGCCGTGGTACGCCCCGTGGAAGGCAAGCACGTCGGGCTTCCCCGTTGCAAGCATCGCGCTCTTCATCGCGAACTCGACGCTTTCGGCGCCGCTCGAACACAAGAAGGTGCGCGGTTCGTCCACCGGCGCGAGGCCGGCCAAACGCTGCAGCAGCGCGACTTTGACGTCGCTCGGATGAACGTCGCCCATGCCGTGCGGTAACCGTTGCGCTTGCGCGGAGATGGCGATCGCGACGGCCGCGTTCGCGTGGCCCGTGAGCGCGACGCCGAAGGCCGACGTCAGGTCCAGATAGCGGTTGCCGTCCACGTCGGTGACGGTCGCGCCCTGGGCCGAAGCCCAGAAGACGGGAAAATCGTCCGCTAGATACGTGACGCCGCGCGTTTCCACGTTTGCCAGCGTGGCGGCGAGCGCACGCGACCGGGGTCCGGGTATGGGCCCGGCGACGCGTTCGAGTTCGCTCATCGTTCGCGCACGATCGCCCGGACGAAGGGCAGAATGCGCGGTACGCCGCCGTGCTCCGAGCGTATCGTCGGCGCTTGCAGCGTCCCCGGCGGTGCGATGCGCGCGGCGCCGCTTCGGACCGCAAGCGTGACGAGGTCGGCGCGCGCGTCGCCGGGCAGCGCGAAGGCTTCGAGCGGAAGGTCGTGACGCCGCAGGACCGCGAGCGCTTCGGCGGGCTCCGCTATCGGATACAGCGCGAGCGTGCGCGGAAGCAGCGGCGGCGGGCCGCCGTGAGGATCGATCGTGACCAGATGACCCTCCGGCATGCCGTAGACGGTGCCGTCGCCCTGCGCCGCAGCGAAACGGGCGCGACGTTCGTAGGCGAGCGCGGCCGGGCCGGCTTCGCGAGAACTCGGAAACTCGCGCGCGGCTTCCGCCAGCGCAGCGCTAAGCAGACGGGCGAACGCCTCGGGCGAAACGCTCGCCCCGCTTTCGACGAACAGCGCGTGCACCGACAGGCAGCCTTCGCCGTCGTAGAGCAACGCGTCGCGCGCTGCTGCCGCGGCCAACGCGCGCGCGGAGGCCTCGTTCGCGAGCGCTTCGCGCGAGACGTACCCCGCGCTCGTTCGATGGCCGAAGGTCATGAAGCGCGCTTGGGGCGGCAGCGTCTCCCTGATCGCGCGTAATGCTCGGTCGTTGCCGAACGCCACCACGATGTCGCTTTGGGCGAAACGCGCGAGGGCGTGCGGATCGTCGTGCGCCTTCCAGCGCTCTACCGCCAGAGATGCTGAAAAATCCGGCCGCTCCTCGGCGAGCGTCTCGCCGAACGCGGCGACGAGACTGTCGTCGCGATCCTTGACGACGACCGCGCACTTGGCGGCGAGCGCGAACGCGAGCGGCGCGATTGCAACGCCGATGGTCGTATCGCTCGAAACGATCGTGACCGCGTCCAGCCCGCGAAAGAATACCTCGCTACGGTCCGGCCGCGGCACGAAGCCGTCGAGCGCGTCGATGGAACCGAGTTCCCCTGCGATGGTTTGCATCAGGTGCGCGCGCGTGAGATCTTGGAAGAGCCGGTCGAGCGCGAAATCCACGACGGGCTCGCTGTAGCCGGTACGTTCCATGACCGCGCGCGTCGCGCGCACGCGAGCCGGATAATCCGCATCGGTCCAACGCTCGGCGGCGTCTGCGATGGACCCGACAATTGCGGCGGCGGGCAGATCGCGCAAGGTGCGCACGGTCGCGGTCAGTTCGCGACCGAAAGCGCCGCCAGATCTTCGGCATCGAGCGAGCAGCCGCGCGGCGGAGCGTCGGCATCGCGTCCGATCAGAACGAAGCCGTCGTCGAGGGCAAAGCCGCGGTCTTCGGTGTCGATCGCCAGCGCCGACGACCGGTTGGCAAGGTCCACGTGGCGTAAGTAGCCGGTCTCGCCGCGCGCGACCTCGCGACCGCCGGCCGCGACGACGAGCGTACGCAACCACGGCGGCCCTACTTTCACGCGCAACTCCGTTGACCGCGATTCCGGCGAATCATAGAACTGGCTCAAGAGTTCGGTCATGCCGTACTCCGCAACGATGGACGCGGGCGCAATGCCGAACGCTGCCGACAAGCGCGCGTACAGTTCGCCGCGTTCGACCGCCTTGACGCGACCCTTGAAGCCGCCTGTTTCCATCATGCGGGAACCGGACGGCGCGGCGAAGCGGCGGGCGCCGAGGGCCTCAAGGAGCGCGACGAAGGCGAAAGCCGTTCCTGCGATCAGCACCGGTTGCGCTTCATCGCATGCCGCTTGCAACGCGCGCGCAAAGCCCTCCGCGTCCACACGGTCATCGTCGAGAAAGTATTCCGTTTTGCCGTCGCCGCGCAAGACGGAAACGTGTCCCATCATGTAGCCCAGCGACGAATGTTTCTTAAATCGCGGGTTCGGGACGAGGTTCAAAAAGCGCAGCTTCGGCCGGTCGGCGAGCATGAAGCGATCGAAGCTTGCCAGCAGCGACGCGTCGTAGAGCGTCGCGCGCTGCACGAAGTGGCGCCCGGCGTGCTCGTGCGTCGTGCCGCTCGTATGAAACTCGAGCTCGGTCGCGACGGGATCGAACGTCGCGAGCACGGCATTCTTGAAGGCAGACGACGGCGCCGCCGGGATGTCGCGCCACGAGAGCGGCAAGCGCGCCGCATCGTAGCCGTGCGTCGCCGCGAACCGGGCGTACGGCGCGTTCGTCGCGATCTGCTCGGCGAACAGCGCGAGCGCCTCCGAATCGAACCATTTGTCATCGGCAACCACCGGTTCGTTGCGCGCCCACGCCTGCGCGAGCGCGATCAGCGCATCCTCGCGCACGCGGCCTTGGCTCATCGTGCGCGGATTGGAAGCGCTGAACGTCTGGAGCTGATGAGGCCGCTGTTGAGGCCGCCAACCGACAGTCCGCCGTCGAAACGTGCCGATTCGACTTTGAGACAGCGATCCACGACGACGTCGAGACCGGCCTCGGCGGCTAGACGGATCGCTTCCTCGTTGATGACGCCGTACTGAAACCAAATCGCCTTGGCGCCGGCGCCGATCGCCTCGCGCGCGACCTGCGCGGCGTCCTCGGCTTTGCGAAAAACGTCCACGATGTCGGGGGCGCCGCGCTCGGCTGCATACGCCGCTAATGACGGGAACGCTTTAACCCCGTCAATCTCTTTGAGCGACGGGTTGATCGGGACCACGTCGAGGCGCCCGCGCGTGCGCAAGAACGAAAAGACGAAGTAGCTCGGTCGCGTCGTATTTGCCGAAGCGCCGACCATCGCAACCGTCTGCGAACGGGCGAGCAGATCGCGTCGCTGGCCGACGGTTTGCAGAATCATCCCGGTAGCGCTCCCGCGGAAACGGCTTCGGCGGCCCGCAGGCCGTTTTCCAAATCCCAGATCAAGTCGTCCGCATCTTCGAGCCCGACGGAGAGGCGGATCATCTCGGGACGCACGCCGCTCGTCATCATTTCTTCGTCCGTCAGCTGCTGGTGCGTGGTGGACGCCGGGTGAATCACTAGGCTCTTCGCGTCGCCGACGTTGGCGAGATGACTCCAGAGCTCGAGCGCTTCGATGAACGCGCTGCCGGCCGCGCGGCCGCCGCGCAGGCCGAACGTGAAGATCGAACCCGCCCCGCCCGGCAAATATTTTTTCGCGAGGGAACGGTTGGGCGAATCGTCGAGTTCGGCGTATTCGATCCAGGCGACTTCGGAGCGGCCGCGCAGAAAAGTCGCGACGCGCCGCGCGTTGTCCACGTGCGCGCTCATGCGCAGCGGCAACGTTTCGAGGCCTTGCAAGAAGAGCCAGGCGTTCATGGGCGAGAGACAGGCGCCGACGTCGCGCAACACCTCGGCGCGCGCGCGCATCAGGTACCCGTACTCGCCGAAGGTCTCGGCGAAATTCATGTCGTGATAGCCGGGGCTCGGCTCCGAGATCAGCGGATGTTTGCCTGCGCCCCAGGCAAACGTTCCGGATTCGACGATCGCGCCGCCGATGACCGTCCCGTGACCGCCGATGAACTTCGTCGCCGAGTGGACGACGATGTCCGCGCCCCATTCGATCGGCCGGCACAAGACCGGCGTCGCAAACGTGTTGTCCACGATCAGCGGCAGCCCGGCGTCGTGCGCCGTCCGCGCCCACGCTGCGAGGTCGGCGACGTTACCGGCCGGGTTGCCGATCGTCTCGGTGAACAGCGCGCGCGTATTCGGGCGAATCGCCGCGCCAACGGCACCCATGTCGGAACTTCCCGGTACGAGCGTGCATTCGATGCCCATGCGTTTGAACGTGACGCTGAACTGCGTGATCGTTCCGCCATAGAGGTTTGCGCTCGCAACGACGTGATCGCCGTTTTGCGCGAGCGACAGGATGGCGGAGAGCTGCGCGGCCAAGCCGCTCGCGGTGGCCACGGCCCCGAGCCCGCCTTCGAGACTGGCGATCCGTTCTTCGAATGCAGCGACCGTCGGATTGCCGATGCGGCTGTAAATGTTGCCGTACGTACGCAATGCGAACAGTTCGGCTGCGTGCTCGGTCGAGTCGAAAACGAAGCTTGACGTGAGATAGATCGGCATCGCGCGCGCGCCGGTCGCCGGGTCGGGCGGCGTTCCGGCGTGAAGAGCGCGCGTTCGGAGGCCGAAGGCGCGGTCGCTCATTGCGGCGTCGCCGCTACGGCCTTCCGCGCTTGAGGATATTCCTGTTCGGCGGGGCGCGATGCTCGGCCGTAAACGCGATCGGATCGCCTTTGCTGAAGTTCGCGAGGCCTACCATGTCGCTCGCGCCTTCGACGTAGCCTTGTAGAACGACAGGGCCCTGCGGGAGGTTCGCCGTCATCTTGATCAGCCGGCCGTCGTACGAGCCGTCGAAGGGATACAGCTTGCCTTCGAATTTCCACGTGCCGCTCAGGTCGTTGCCCTTTTGCGCGATGTTGAAATACGAATAGGTCGTCCGGTCGGTGTACTGGACTTGCACTTCCCACGTACCGTCGAGGGTGGCGAAGGCCGGTGAGGTCGGCGTCGGGCTGGGCTCCGGCGTGGCGGCTCCCTTGGGCGTTGGGGAGCCCGCGGGCGCGCCGCGACGTCCGCGGCGTGGGGCGGGGGCCGGCGCCGTCGTCGGTGAGGGCGCGGGGGTTGAGACCGGAACATCGGCCGGCACGGCGAGCGGAATGCTCGTCGGGAGACTCGTCGCGCTCGGATTGGGGCGCGGCGGGGGCGGCGGCGCCTGCGCGCTGACGCGAGCCGTGCCGACGTACATCGCGGCGGCAAAAGCGGCCGTAATAAGGAAAACGCGGGTCCGGCGAACGTCCAAGGCACCTCTCACAGTCAAATCGGCAACGCAGCGCGTTCCGCCCGGAGTTCCAGCGGCCCTGGTATTGCCGCACTACCGCGGCGCCGCAGGAGAGGTCCCTATATCCTCGCCGCGCGGGACCGTTGGCCCCATCCTCGCCACGTCCGGCGTTGCTATTATGGCCCCAAGCGCGCGATCGGCTCGCACTCGAGCGCTCTTTACTGTCATTCGAGCTATGGAAGGTATTCGAACGATGAAGGCGCCCCTGAAGACTTTAGCGCTTGCCGCCGTTGCGGCGATGCTCGCCGGTTGCGGCGGACGCGGCGTGACCGCACCGGTGACGCCGCAAGCGTTCGCGGCGCCCGCAGCCGCAAACGGCGCGGTTCGCACCGCGAGCGATTTCAATTCCAACGCGTGCCCCAACGGCGAGGCACTCTTCGTTCCGAATTTCGACATCGACACCGTGAGCGTGCTCGATGCGGCGACCGGTTCGCTGCGAACGACGCTCGTCGCGGGCGGCCTGAGCGGCCCTGCCGGCGCCGCGTACAATCCGGCCAACAAGGTCCTGTACGTCACTAACTGGTGGACGACAACGCTTAGCCTGTTCAACGCGACGACCGGAGCGCCGCTCGGCGTGATCGCCAACGCGAACCTCGTCGGGCCCTACGGCGCGGCGGTCGGTCCCGACGGCAAGCTGTACGTCGCCAACAACGGCAGCACTACGGTCAGCATCGTGGACACCGCGCACAATAACGCGATCCTCGCGCCGATCACCGGCCTCAACGGCCCCGGCGGCGTCGCGGTCGCGAACAACCGCGTGTACGTGAGCAACATGTTCGGGAATTCCGTCAGCATCTTCGATTCGTCCAAGAACAACGCGCCCGTTGCAACGATCAACGGGCTGCATTCGCCCTTCGGCGTCGCGGTCGTCGGCACTCGGCTCTACGTCGCCAATGAATCCAATAACACGATTTCGGTGTTCGATACGGGATCGCTCAACTCGGTCGCGACCCTACAGGGCAACTCGCTGAACATGCCGTTCGGCCTCGCGTCGGACAACGCGACCGTGTTCGCGGTTGACGCCCCCACCAGCACGATCAGTAAGTTCACGGCAGGCAACTTCGCCGCGGCCGGCACGCTTTCGGGTGCGGGCACCGGTATGAAG
>JACRTZ010000249.1 GCA_014304965.1 Vulcanimicrobiota bacterium
GTGCCGGCGAGTGGATACGAAGACTGGCCCGTCCTCGAAGTCACCCCGCAGCGGCTGCGGAACGCGTTGCAAACGGCGCGCCGGCTCCTCTGGGAGCACGCGGCTCCGAACGGCATCAGCGCGCGCGAAGTCGTCGCGGTGGATGAAGAAATCGACAACGTGCTCGGCATCTTGCACCGCGCCGAAGCCGGCGGCTACAGCGTCGTGGTCAGCTATGTCAGCTAGACGCCGCCGCTAACGCTCCGGGGCCGCCGCGACCGCGTGCGGCACGTTGAAGTTGGTGTAATTTGCAACGAGGTCGGCCGACATGTGCGGGATGCGGATCGAGGCTTCTTGTTGTGCGACGATCTCGCGCGCCGCTACGGTTTGATAATGCTGTGTAAGGTTGATCGTGCCGCCGTCGTAACGCGACCATGCGATTTGCTCGATGTGCCGCGTGGCCGAATCGACGGTCACATCGAGATACTTGACGAGTCCCCGCACTTTGGGCGTGAGGCGCAGCACGTCGCGCCCGGCCGAAGCGGACGGTTTCGCCGGCAAAAGCGCGATCTCGTATTTGTCCGGCCAGCCGGATGCGTCGCCGAGCGCGTAGGCCATGTTACTGAACTGCTCGGCCGCCTTTGGAACGCCGCGAAACGCGAAGCGGTAGATGCCCGGATGCTTATACACTTGGTTACCGTTGAGGGTCAGCGAGATCCACGGAAAGACCCGCAGGCGAACGTGCAACTTCACATCGGCCGAGTACTGCTCGGGCGCCGCGGGGTTTTCGGCGAGGCGCTGTAACACGGCGCTCACGCTCTCGTTCGGGGCTCCCTCCGCGAGAGCCGGCGCAAGGCTTCCCGTCGCAAGCGAGAAGGCTGCCAAGATGCAGAGCGGGGCCAGGCGCTGTCGCATACCCATACGCTACATAATCGGCAAGAAATTGGTCTTAAAAGCGGGTGAGGGTTCCGGCCGTCTGCACGTATGACATTGAAACGTGACCAATATCGCGCGTGCGAGCGAGAAAGATGAGAGTTGGATGAGAGCCGTCGTCGTCTCGATCGTTGCCGCGCTCGTACTTTCCGGGGTTGCGGCCGGCGGGGCCGACCTGGATCGCGCGCACGCGGCTGTGGGAGCGGCGACGGCTTCCGATCGCACACTCGACGGCTGTAAGGAACGCGAGCGTGCCGCGGCCGTCGCCGGCGCGACGATTTCAAAACTCGGTACGATAGGCCCCGACGAGGTCGTCATCGCCGCGGTTCATGCCTCGTGCGCGTGCGGAAACGTCAACTGTCCGTACTTGGTGCTGCGTTTGCAGGCGAGCCGTCCCGCGATCTTACTGTCCACCGTCGCATACCAAGTTGTTCCGTTCGGCTCGGCCCGGCCGCTGCCGAAGTTGCGCGAACACGCTCACGATAGCGCGCTCGTGACGGTGGAAGCGATCGACGAATATCGCGACGGACGTTATGTCGCTGTCGAAACTGCACGCCTGCGCGGCGACACGGGCGAACGGAAGCTCAACGACGTGCCGATTCGTTTCCTCGCCGGAGCGTCGTCAGCGAAGTTGAGCGGCCGCGCTTCGCTCGGCTGGTACGACGATTACGCTTTCGTTGGGGCCAAGGGCCAGCGGCTGACGATCTCCGGCATCGCGTCGCAGAAACCGCTGACGCTCACGCTGTTCGGTCCGAAGGACGCGCAGGTCATGCCGCTGGCGCCGAACGTTCCGCTGGCGTTGCCGGCTCGCGGCACGTTTCATTTGCACGTAGAAAATGGCAGCGACACGGCGCTCCCATATACGCTCACCCTGTCGATCCGCTAGCAGCTTCGCGCGACGCCGCTAACTGGGGTCCAGCTCCGGCCAGTACCCGAACGTGCGCTTCAACGACGCGTAGTGGGCGTGCCCATAGTCGTAATAACCGGCAAATGAAGGCCGCGGGCACTTCCGTGCGGCTTGCGGTGAGACCGGCGACGTTGACATCCACCCCATGCGAACGTGATCCCGATTGGCTTCGCTAACGAGATTCGGGGAAACGTGAACGCGTCGAGACGTGCGCAGCTCTTCGGCGGGGCCCGAATAGCTGGTATAATCGACGGGAGCCAACTGCACGGTGACGTCGCCTGGAAATACTGCCAAGAAAACGTATGAACCGTCTCGGCCAGTCCACGTTGTCAGCGTCGGCTCGCGCGGTGAAGAAAGCACTACGAGCGCGCCGCACACCGGCGTACGATCGCCGAACGTCACGAAGCCGCGTACGGTGCCAGTATTGCCGTCCGCCAGCGCGGCACGGTACACAAAGGTCATGCAACACAGTACGGCTAGCGATGCGAGAACGGCAAGAGCGCTCGCGCGACGGGTCATCGGACTACCTCCGCACCGCCTATTTCATGCGGTCGCGCGGGTGTGCCTTGTCATAAGCGCGCCGTTTGTGGTCCGTTGCCAAGTCGAGATAGACACCCGTCGTTGCGAGGCTTTCATGGCCGAGAAGCTCTCGAACGATCTGAAGGTCCACCCCGTTTTCGACGAGATGCGTCGCAAATGAATGGCGCAGCGTATGCGGGCTGGCCTGATAGTTGATCCCCGAGACTTTGTAAATGTCCCGAAAAATGCGCCAGACGTGTTTCGGCGTGAGTCGCTTCCCGCCGCGGCCGACGAAGAGCGCGGCGTCGTTCGTCTTAGGGCGAACGTGCAAGTATACGCCGATCGCGTGCGCCGCCGAGTGATTGATGATAACGCTGCGCTCTTTTTGGCCTTTTCCGTGCACGTAGATCGTACGGTTTTCCAAATCGAGGTCCGCGATGTCGATACGCGCGATCTCGGCACGGCGGGCACCGCTCGCATACAGAACCTCGATGATGGCCGTGTCCCGGCGGCGTTGTGCCTCCGAACGGCCCGCTAAGGTCGTATTGAGGAGTTTCGAAACGTCCGTCAGGCCAAGGTGCTTCGGGCGCTTTTTTTCGAGCGTGGGGCCTGGGACGACCGCCGCAGGATCGTCGATCCGGAGGTCCGTCAGCTTCATGTACTTGTAGAGCGCCTTGACCGACGAAAGCTTGCGCCGGATCGTGCGGCTGTCGTAATTTCGGCGGCCCGCCAAGAACATCACGTAGCGGCGGACGTCCGCCGTCGTGGCTTTCGAAAGCTCCGGGTACGTTTTGCCGATCGGAGACGTGCCGGCCGGCAATTTTTTGAGGTACGCGCCGAACTCTTGGAGATCGCGCGCGTACGCCTCGACGGTCAGTTGGCTGCGGTTGCGTTCGAGGCGCAGATACGCGACCAGGTCGGCAATCAGAGGATCGGCGATTTCGGCCAAGGTGCGAACGCTCACGCCGCTTCTCCCAATTAGGCTGGATGCGACATAATAACAGTTTCATCGTATTCAAGCGGATAACAAATGAGCCCTGCTCTCTGCCCAGCCCCCGCTCGAATACGACGAAACTGTCGGCGCGAATACGATGAGAACTGTGGGCTTCTCTTAGGCCAGACGTGGTTTGGCGAGAGGTTCGACGGGTGGGATTATGGCGTGAGACCGACGCCCGGTTTTTAGGGCAAGCCCGACGGAGTTTTTGAGGGAACGGGGCCATTTAGGGATTTGCTGGTTGCCTGTCGGCGTGTGGGCGGCGGGCGGCCCGCAGGATCGTTCGCGCGCGGTCGCTGCGCGCGCAGGCTTTATGAGGCCTTGAGCGCGTCCAGGTTCTCGGAGTAGAACGATGCGTTGCGCTTGCCTTCGGAGGCCTGGCGGGCGAACGTGATGAGATGGTGGCTGACGAGGCCGATGTGAAACATGGCTTCGATGTCTCCGCGTTTGAGCGCCGCTCGCGCCATCTTCCAGAAGACGTGGCGATAATGACTGAAAATGCCCACACGAACGAGCAAGTTGCCGAGGATGGAGAGCGCCTTGCGGATATTTCGCGCGTTGACGCGCTGCGGACTGTTCGGCGGTTTGATACGGTTCGGAAAGACGTGGTCCACGTGATACGCGAAGCGCCGGTAAATCGCTTCGGGCTGGTACGCTGTCGTGAAAACGCGACGCCACATCGCGATCATCTGATCGTACGGCAGCTTGAATTCCACGTTCGATTCGCGGCCGGGCTCGTCGACGAGACGCCCTTCGGCCTGCAAGCGACGATAGAGCGGCGTGCGCGGCAGCGCCTGCAAAAGGTTAATCGTCAGCAACGGGATCTTCGAGGCCTCGATAAACTCGAGGATCATGTCGGGCGTCTGCGCCGTGTCGCTGTCGAGGCCCATGATGATTCCCGAGACGACTTCCATGCCGTGCGCGTGGATGATGTTGATCGCGTCCATCACCGGCATCGCGTTGTTCTGGTCCTTGGCCATCTCGTGGAGGGCCTTGGGATCGGGCGTTTCGATGCCGCAGAAGATCGTGCAGAAATACGCTTCGCGCATCATCTCGAGCAAATCGGGCGATTTCGCGATGTTGAGCGTCGCCTCGCACGCGAGCTGGACCGCAAATCCGTTCTTCTTCTGCCACGCGATGAGATGCGGGAGCAGTTCTTTGGCGGCTTTACGATTACCGACGAAGTTGTCGTCCACAAAATAGATCGCGCGCTCGCCGCCGGCTGCGAGAATCGCATCGAGTTCGCCGACGATCTGCTCGGGTGTCTTAAGCCGCGGGTTGCGGCCGTAGAGCTCGGGGATGTCGCAAAATTCGCAGCGATACGGACAGCCGCTTGAAAACTGAACGCTGCCGAGAAAATACTGCGACAGATCCGTCATGTGATAGGCCGGCACCGGAAAGTCGGCAAGCGGTAGACGTTCGACCGCCTCAAGCCGCACCTGGCTCGGCGGACGCTGCGTGGATGCTTCGAGCCGCCGGATCAGATCGTCCGTCGCGTCGCCGAGCTCGCCGACGTGCAGGTAGTCGTAATCGGGATAGTACTCGGGACAACCCGATACCGAGGGGCCGCCGAGGACCGTCACCGTGCCGTGCGCGTGGGCGCGCCGGTTGATGTCGTCGATCTGCCCGCGCTGGATGTGCATGCCGCTTGCAAAGACGGCGTCGGCCCAGGTGAAATCGGCAGCATTCGCCGGCTGCAGGTTTTCGTCTCGGAAGCGGACTTCCCAATTCTCGGGCAGGTAGGAAGCGATGACGAGGATGCCTTGCGGCGGCATGAAGGCCTTGACGCCGACGATCGGGTAGGCATTTTCGAAGGTCCCAAACGACGGCGAATAGCGCGGGAACACGCAGAGAATCTTGCGTCGTACGGAGGACGTGGCGCGCTTCATCGAGCCGTCTCTTCGGCGCTCCGCCTGCGAGCGCCCGCGTGAGCGGGACCTCCCCGCATGGCTCGTTTGTCCTTCCGGCGGTGGTCGGCGGGGGTTGTGCCCGCCCGGCGTCATAGTTATTACACGATGGGGCTCAACGGGAACGTTCGTCCGCCGGCGGCGGACGAGCAAGCGGCACTGGAATTCGGCCGCGGCATCATCGGGCGCGTCTCGCGCACGTTTGCCATCGGCATCTCGGTGCTGCCGGGCCGACTCGGCAAGGCCGTGCTGACCGGCTACCTCCTGTGCCGAATTGCCGATACGATCGAGGACGACGGCGCGTGCCCGGCGCCGCGACGCCAAGAACTGCTGGCGAAGTTTCTCGACTGTTTCGACGATCCCGTAGCGGCGGCCGGCTTCGCGCACGAAGTCTCGGACATTCACGCCGACGAGTCGTATCTCGAGCTCTTGCGCGGCACCGAAAAAGTGTTCGCGTTGCTGCGCGCGCTGCCGAAAGAGACCGCGCGCATCGTCGCGCGCTGGACGCGCGAGTTGACGCTCGGGATGAGCGAATTCGTCGGACGGTATCCGGACGGCATTCGCATTCAGACCCTCGAGGAGTACCGGCGCTACTGTTACTACGTGGCCGGCACCGTCGGGCACATGCTGACCGAACTGTGGCACGCGCATTCCAAGCACGTGCGCGGGCGCGAGTACGAGCGGCTGCTCGTGAATGCCGAAGCGTTCGGCGAAGCGCTCCAAACGATCAACATCCTCAAAGACATCGCTTGGGACATCGAACACGAGAACGCCGCCTACATCCCCGAAGATCTGCTGCGGGCCCGCGGCTCGAGTCACCAGACGATTCTGCACGGCGACTGGGTCGTACAAAATCGCGAAGCGCTCGTCGCCCTCGTCGAGTTGGCGAAGGAAGACATCAAGAAGTCGCTCGACTATTTCAACGCGCTACCGAAGATGGCGGTGCAGATCCGACTCTTCTGCCTGCTGCCGATCCTCTTCGCGGTCGCGACGTTACGCGAAATCGAGCAGTCGAGCGCTATGCTCGAGTCCGGCGGCGTTGTCAAGATATCCCGCGGCGAGGTGCGTTCGCTCATTTTGGCCGGCTCGTTTTCGACGATGAGCAACACGACGACGCGCTGGCTCGTTTCGAAGACCGCGCGCAACCGCTTCGCGCTGGGCAGCTAGTATCCGCCGCTTCCTCAGCATCTCGCAACTCGCGATCGATTTTCCGTGGGCGACGATCGCGTTTTGGATCGCCCTCTCGGCAGCCGGGGCCGCGGCCTTCTTCTCGCTTAAACTCGCGCTGTTTCCCGACATCGCTTTCCCGGTCGTGCTGGTCACGGCGAACAGCTCGCAGATGGATCCTGGGGCAAACGAGCGCATCGTCACGATTCCGCTCGAAACCGCTTTGCGCGGCGTCCCGGGGCTTTCGGGCATTCACTCGCTGACGTATCCGCAGTTCGTGGTCGTGGACATGAGCTTCGACGTCGGCGCAGATCTCGAAGAACGCAAGCGTCAGGTCGCGGACACGATCTCGCATGTCGCGCTGCCGCCGCGGACGAGCCTGAAGATCTCACCGATCGACCTGAACGAGACCGCCGTGGTCACCTACGCTCTCAGCGCGCCCGGCAAGTCGCTTGCGGAACTGGCGCACGTCGCGAACGCCGCTATCCTACCGCGCTTGGGCGCGGTTGCCGGCGTATTGAAAGTGCAGATCATCGGCGGCGTGCAGAGCGGGCCGAACGCCTCGTCGTACAGCGTAAACGGCCGGCCGGCGGTCGCGCTCGCCGTGGTCAAGCGCGGCAATGCGAATTCGATCGACGTGGCCGAAGCATGCGACGACGTCGTCAGCGACATCGCGGGATCGCTCGCGGGCGTGCAAGTCGCGCGGGCTCAGTCTCAGGCCGTCTTCATTCGCGAAGCGAGCCGCGCGACGCAGGAGGCCCTGGGCCTCGCGGTG